>DASRRF010000001.1:0-4290 GCA_035695905.1 Micromonosporaceae bacterium
ATCGTGGGTGCCGGACCTCAGCGGACGAACTCAGCGGGCGCCTTAGGGTTGCGCAGCCGGGTGGGTACCGCCGCCTCCACGGCCGCGGTCTCCACCTCCAGCAGGCTGGTCTCGTGCCGCTCCGCCTCGTACGCTGCGTGCCCGCCCCGCAACCCGAAGAGCCGCTTGGAGAGCAGGATGTAGACCACCGCGGCGACATTGATCAGCAACGCGCTGACCCGGAACCAGGTGACCTTCTCGGTCAACTCGTAGACCTCGATCGGCAGCCCGATCGAGGTGGCCACCACCGCGAAGTACTCACCCCAGCGCTTGAGCAGCCAGAGCCCGGTGCCCTCGACGAGCTGCAGTACGCCATAGGCCGCGAGCCCAACCAGCACCCACAGCAGCGTCCGGGACTCGGCCTCGATCACCGTTCGCAGGGTGTGCACGACGGACGAGTCCTCCAGATTCCATCCGATCTTGTCGGCGAACGGCTTCAACAGCGGCAGGTCTTCGTTGAACGCGCGCTGCACCGCGTCGTGGTGGCTGCGGAAGCGGAACACGCCGTACGCGGCGGCCAGCACCACGAGCCCCTTGGTGAACCGTTCCAGGGCGAGCAGCCGCAGTACGACGGCGTCGCGCAGGGCCCGCCCGCGCAGCACGATCGGGGCATCCTCGGCGGGTCCGCTCTGCCCGGCCGGGCCGACCACGAAGTCTCCGCAGCGCAGGCACCGCCACGCGTCGCCGACCGGGGTATGGGTATGCAGCCGGGAGCGCAGCTGCTCCTCGCTCGGCGCGTAGGTGACGTGGCCGCGGCGGCCGCAAGTACGTAGGTTCCAGTCCACCCGTACATAGTGGACCGCCGGTACCAGCGCCGCGACGCGCGTACCAGTCGGTGAATTGACGCTCATCGTGCAGTTCCGGTCCGCACCGGCTAGCCTGACCGTGCCCGATCTAGGCACGGGGAGGCAACCGTTGGGGAGCCGTGACGGGCGGGATCGGCTGCAGGCCGGCCCGTTACCTGGTTTTGCGGAGCCGTTCGACAGCTCCGGGTTGGCACTGTTGCGCGGCGAGGTCGCGGCGCATGGGGATCGGCTGGGCCTGCCCACGGAGCGCCTCAGCGACCTGCTGCTCGTCGCGCACGAGATGGCGAGCAACGCGATCCAGCACGGCGGCGGGCACGGCCGGCTGCACCTGTGGTGCCAGGACGGCGTGGTGTACTGCCGCGTCGCGGACTCCGGTCCGGGGTTCTCCACCGCGCTGCGGCTGGGGGTACGCGCACCGGCAACCGGAGCGCAGCGCGGCCGCGGCCTCTGGCTGATCCGGCAGCTCTCCGACGAGGTGGACATCCAGACCGGGCCCGGCGGTACGGTCGTCACGATAGCGATGTGGCTCGATGGCTCGTTGGTCGAGTGGGAGCCCACCAGCTAGTCGAGCGGGATGCGGTAGTCGAGTTCGCAGCGGTCGGCCGGGATCACGATGTCTACCGCGGCCTCGACCGGCCGGTCGCCGGCGAGCATGACCCGGGTGATCGTGAGCACCGGCACCCCGGGTGCGATGTCCAGCAGTTCGGTCTCATCGGGTACCGGCATCCGGGCGCGGATCCGTTCGTGCACCTCGGTGACCCGGATGCCGATTGTGGCGAGCTGTGCGATGTTGCCGCCCGGCCAGGGCTCGTTGGCCGGGTCGGCGATCGGGGTGCCGCTGACCAGGGCCAGTTCGTAGTACGAGTACGACATCTGCTGGGCTCGGTTGCCGGCGAAGAAGACGAACCGGCGTTCCAGTAACGGCGTACCGGGTGGCAGCTCGAGCAGCTCGGCGACCCCGGCGGTCGCGGGCACCTCCCGGAACTCGCGATCCAGCCGGTACGCGGCCCAGTTGATCTGCTGGTCCGCGGTGAACGAGGTGGCCGGCTCCGCCGTACCATCAATCTGTTCCAACTCGCGCCGGTAGCGCTCGGAGGCGATCCGGCGCACGGGCAGTCTGGGTCGGACGTACGAGCCGCGCCCGTGCCTGGTGACGATGAGGCCCTCGGCGCGCAGCAGCCCGACCGCGAGCCGTACGGTGTTGCGGGAGACCGCATGGACGCGCATGAGTTCCGTTTCGCTCGGCACCGGCGTCCCCGGCGCGAGCCTGCCCGACAAGATCCGCCCGCGCAGTTCGTCGGCGAGCGTCCGGTACTTCGGGCGGCCTGGGGTGGGCACGAGATCACCGTATCGGCGTCGCCCGCTTGTTGGCACGTGCAGACCATTGAAGCTCGTTGGTACGAGTTGTACGGTCGCTTCCAGCGCCGGGACTATCCGGCCGGAACGCGTCGTGTCGGCCCGGACTGGGTAACAACCGGACGAAGCTGTGGTGGAGGTGTGTGATGGCCCATTTTCCGAGGCCCCGCCGTTGGCCGCTGCGCTGGCTGCCGGACCGGTGCTCCTGCGGCCTGCCACGCTTTGACCGCTGCCCGGACGCTGTGAGCGATGCGATCAGCGGCGCCGGCGCACCCCGGGGCGGGAAGCCGGCGCGCGGCGGGCCGGGACCGGGCGGCGCCACCGCGCTGGGCAGCGGTCCCGCCGGCGGTCCACCGAACCAGCCGCGGCATGAGGGCGATGACCCGCAGTCCCGGCTCGGCCGGTGGTGACCCGCCAGGTCGTCTCCAAAAAGTAGTTGACACCTCAACCTCGGCGGCCGGTACATTTTAGGGCAACTCACCGCACATGCGCCCGGGGGGAGCCCATGCCCGGGCAGTCGGACCTGCCGATCGAGGAGGTCGCCGCGTCGGTGGTCGGCCGGCTGCGTACCGCACCAGCCGTAGATTTGGCGGGGGTACGGCCCGCCGACGACGACGCACTGTCCTATGTGGTACGACAGACAGCCGACCCCCCGCCGCCGGAATCGGATCCGGCCGCCGCGCCGGGCGGGGCCGCGGCCGCCCTGGAGCTCGCGGTGGCCCAGCTCTCCGCGGCGGCTACCCCGCTGGAGCTACTGGAAGCCGTTGCCACGTACCAGGCGGCGTGGGCCGGGCCGAACGCCGCGGTCCTCTACACCGCCGAGCCGGACGGCGCGCTGCGGCTGGTCGCCACCCGGGGCCTACCGCCGGACGTACGCAGCCAGTGGACCCGGATCCCGCCGCAGGTCGACGTCCCGGTCGCGGTGGCCAGCCGGCGCCGGGCACCGGTCTGGTTGCCGGATCCGAACACCATCCTGCGCCGCTTCCCCATCTTCCACGTGCTCGGCCTGACGCTGGGCGCGATCTGCGCCGTGCCGCTGCTGATCGATAATCGGGTCACCGGCGTGATCGCGCTGAGCTGGGTCGGCCCGATGCGGTTCGAGGCCACCCAACGGCACCATCTCAGCGTGCTGGCATTTGCCGCGGCGAGGCGTCTGTCCAAGCTGGACAGTTCGAGCGGCAATGAGTCGACTGTGGACAGTTCCGGGCATTGGCTGACCCTGGCGCTGGACGCGGTACCGGACGCCGCCGCCGTGCTCGCGCCGATCGTGGAGGACGGCGAGATCGTTGACATGCGGATCGAGTACGAAAACGTGGCGGCCGGCGGCGATCCGCTCTTCGGTGCGTCCGGCGGACCCGGTCGCACGCTAGTGGAGTTGATGCCCACGCTCGCCGCCCAGCTACTGGTGCCGGAGTACGTGGCGGTGCTGCGTACCGGGTGGCCGAGCCGGCTGGACCGGGTACGGGCAACCGTCGAGCACGGCGGCACCCTGCAGACGGTGGTCTTCACCGCGTGGGGGACCCGGGTGCACGACCGGGTCATCGTGGTCTGGCGGGTGCACGGCGACGCCGATCTGTTGCACGAGCAGCTCGTCGAGTCCGAGCGGGTGGCGGGCGTCGGATCCTTCCGGCTGCACCTGGCCACCGGTCAGCTCACCGCTTCGCCGTACCTGCGGCGGGTGCTCGGCGGAGCGACCGTCACCTGGCGGGATCTACTCGACCGGGTGACCTCGGCCGACCGGCATGCGGTCGTCCGGGCCGCGATGACCGCGGTGCGGCAGGGCCGGCGGATCACCATCCGGGCCCGGCGCAGTGGTGGCGGCCCGCCGATGGAGCTGGTGCTCACTCCGATCGCCGGGCCGGACGGGCGGGTCTACGAGCTGCGCGGCACCTGCCGGCGGCTGCGTTCACCGTCCACCATGGACGCCGCCTGACGCCCTTATTGTAAAGAGTCTTGACAATTAGGCGCGGGCCGGCCTAGCGTCGACGTAACTGTCATCGATGTATCTGGAGATCTCGATGAGACTGTCACGCCGTACCCGCTTGGCCGGCGTCGCCGTCGGCACCGTGCTCGCCGCTGCCGCCGTTGC
>DASRRF010000002.1:0-2252 GCA_035695905.1 Micromonosporaceae bacterium
GCGATCTGGTACTCGCGTTGTGGGGCCGGGTCCCGTTCGACGTACTCGACGTCGCCGGCGACGCCACGCTGCCGGAGGCGCTGCGCACCGGCTGAAGCCGCCTTCTGCTCTGCCCAAGGGGGTCAACGCAGCAGCTCGCGGATCAACACGCCCTCCAGCCAGGTGCGGTACCGGCGCGCGCTCCAGCCGCGCGCGGTCTGATCAGTTCGGCTGACCATCCACTGTGGACAGTCCGAGCACCTGCCGGGCGAGCAGGGTCCCGCCGGCAACCGCGGCCGGCATCACCAGCACCGCGCCGAGCGGGATGAGGAAGCAGACGAAGACGGCCATCCCGAAGCCGAGCGTCAGCGAGCGGTTGGCCCGCAGCAGCGCCCTACGCTGCGTCAGGCACAAGCCACGCCTGGCGAACGGCACGCCGACCAGTTCGATCGCGAGGAACCAACCGCCCACACCGGCACCGAGCACCGGCACGACGGTCTGCCCGACACCGGGGATCAGCCCGGCGCAGAACAGCGGGATCCCGATCAGCATGGTCACCCCGAGCAGCCGGGCCGAGTCGACCAGGTTCCGGCGCAGCGTCCGCCACCACGGCACGGAAACCTCATCGGGTACGCCGCCCAGCCGCTGCTCGATCCGCTCGGAGATCTTCTCGTAGAACGGATCGCCGATCATCAGGGTCACCGCGGTGAACGCGAGCACACCGAGCAGCGCCGCGAGCCCCACGATGCCGATGCCGGCCACCACGCGGGTGGAGCCGCGTACGTCCGGCGACCAGTCGTCGGCGAACCAGGTGACGGCCGCGGCGATGTCGTCGATGAAGAACACCAGCGCGACAAAACCGGCCAGGAACACCAGACCGGTGATGACCGCCGGGATCAGACCCAGGGCCAGCAGCCGCGGATTGCGGCTGTACATGGCCAGGCCACGACCGAGCAAGCGGACCCCGGCGAAGAACTGCGCGATCGACCCCGTCTCCACGACCGTGCAGCCTAGCGCGGCTACAGGTCGGACGGATCGGTGTTGGCCCCGCAGAGCACGACTACCACCCGTTCATCCCGGTTTGGTACGTACGCCCCGCAGGTCAACCCGGCCAGGGCCGCGGCGGCGCCGTGCTCGACGACTATCCGCCAGTGCTCCCACAACGCCCGCCGCGCCTCGACGATCTGCTCGTCAGAGACCAGCACGCTGCGTACGCCGGTACGCACCGCCACCGCGTACGCAATGTCGCCGACCCGCCGGGCACCGAGCGAGTCCGCGGCGATGCCGGATACTGCGACGTCGACCGGGCCACCCGCGGCCAGCGCGCGATGCAGGGTCGGGATCGTCACCGGTTCCACCCCGACCACCCGCGCGGCGCCGTCCAGCGCGGTCGCGATGCCGGCGAGCAGACCACCGCCACCGACCGCAACCACGACCGTGTCGCAGTCCGGCAGCTCCAGCGCGAGCGTGCCCTGCCCGGCCACGATCTCCGGCTGGTCGTACGCGTGGCAGTAGACCGCGCCCAGCTCGGCGGCCCGCTTGACCGCCGCGTCGTGCGCGTCCGCGTACTCGGTGCCGTGCAGGATCACCTCGGCACCCAGCTGCCGGAGCTTGGCCACCTTCACCGCTGGCGCGTTGGTCGGTACCCACACCTGCGCCGGGACGGCCAACCGGCGGGCCGCGTACGCGATGGCCAGCCCGGCGTTGCCCCCGGAGGCGACCACCACGCCGATGGCCGGGTCGAGCTCGCCGAGCCCGCGGGCGGCGAGGATCCGGTTGAACGCGCCGCGGGCTTTGAACGACCCGGTGTGCTGCAGGTACTCGCATTTCAACCACACACCACTGGCGTATTCGACCACCGGTGTTCGCCGCACGTGTCGGTCGATGCGCGTTGCCGCGGCGGCGACGTCTGAAAGGGAAGGCATCAGTCCAGCACGCGGATGCGTACCCGGCGATTGGCCTTGCCCTTGCTCTCCACCTTGACCACGTGGATCTTGCCGACCTGGCCGGTGGCGGCGACGTGGGTGCCGCCGTCGGCCTGCACATCGAGCCCGACGATGTCCACGATGCGCACCTCGGCCTCGTCGTGCGGGATCATCTTGTTCTGGGTACGGATGATGTCCGGCAGGCTGAGTGCCTCGTCCCGGGGCAGCACGCGCACATCGATCCGCCGGTTCGCGACCACCTCGGCGTTGACCGCGCCCTCCAGCAGCGCCTTGAAGTCGGCCGGTACCTCGGGCAGGTTGAAGTCCATCCGGGCCTCACCGGGCTCC
>DASRRF010000003.1:0-2740 GCA_035695905.1 Micromonosporaceae bacterium
AGCACGTGGCCCGCGATGTCGGCCTGGCCACGGCGGTGCAGTCGTACCTGGCCGAGGTGCTCGTACACCGCCCGGACGAGCAGGCGGTGTTGGGTTTCACAGCCTGACCAGCACCTCGCCGAGCGGCTTCTTGGTTATCGCCGGTACGGTCGCGTCCGATGCCGGGTAGCCGACCGGAATCACCACGTACGGCCGTTCCTCCGCCGGCCGGTCGCAGATCTCGTTGAGGAACCGCATCGGGCTGGGTGTATGGGTCAGCGTGGCGAGGCCGGCCTGATGCAGCGCGGCGAGCAGGAAGCCGACCGCGATGCCGACCGACTCCTTGACGTAGTACGGCCGGGGCGAGCTGGGTCCCTTGTGGACCTCGAAGACCACGACGACCGCCGGGGCCGCCTCCAGGAACGGCTTGCGCCAGTCCGTCCCCAGTGGAGCGAGCGCGGCCAGCCACTCGTCGGACGCCCGTCGCTGGTAGAACTCGCGCTCCTCGGCCTCGGCCGCCTCGCGCAAGGCACGCTTGCGCAACGGGTCGGTCATCACCACGAACCGCCACGGTTGCACGTTCGCCCCGCTCGGCGCGGTGGCCGCGACCGCGATCGCCTGTTCGATCAGATCCAGCGGTACCGGCACCGCAGCGTAGTCGCGGATCGTCCGGCGGGAGGCCATCGTGCGAGCGAACCCGGCGATCCGCCCGTGCGCATCGCCGGGCGGCACGCCGTACCGCGGCGCGGGCACGATCCGGTGCGCGTCGGAACAGGTCACGTTGCCTCCTCAGGCCATCTCACGTTGCCTCCTCAGGCTCAGGCGACGGCGTAGCGGCCGCCGAACCGCGGGCCAGGCTGTGCACCAGGCCGGCCCGGGTGGATACCACGATCAGCCGATCGCCGGCGCCGATCGGCTGGCTGGCCGGCGGTTGCCAGGTCGGCCGCGGTTCGAGGTGCGAGTGCAGCGCGATCGTCCATGCCTCACCGGCCACGTTCGCGGCGCTGACCGTCGCGCCGTCCAGCGCCGAGCCGGCGGCCACCTGCACCTCCGCGATCAGCAGCACCCGGCGGCCGACCGGGATCGTGGCGAGCACCTCGCGCTCCATCATCGCCGCCGCGAACGCCGGCGCCGCGACGTACGACACGCTGCGCGAGATCGGGATACCGAACGCCTGCTCGACCCGGGCGGCGAAATCCCCGTCGAAGAGCCGGAGCACGATCCGGATGTCCTTCTGCAGGGTACGGGCGTTCAGCGCGGCTTCCAGGTTCACGATGTCGTCTGTGGACAGTACGACGAGGGCCCGGCAGGTCTGTACGGACGCGTCGCGCAGGGTCTCCTCGCGGCTCGCGTCCCCGATTATCACCGGGATCCCGAGCTGCCGGGCGACCTCGGCACCGCGCGCGTTGTCCACCTTGTCGATCGCGACGACCGGTACGCCGATCTCGTCCAGCTGCCGGATCACCCGGGTACCCACGTTGCCCAGGCCCACTACGACCACGTGATCCGCGTACGGCTGGCGGAGCTGCCCCAACGCGATGGCCAGCCGGGCGTTCACCACGGCCTCCACCACGGCGGCGGTGACCACCGGGACCAGGGCCACCCCGGCGAGCGTGATGACCGCGTACGTGATCTTCAGAGCCGCGTCGCCCACCGCGTTCGCGTCCGCCCCGCCGACCGCGGTCAGCAGTGCGACGTACGCCGCGTCGCCGATGCCACCCAGCCGCTGGACGACCAGCGCGAGCGTACCGAGGATCAGTACCGCGACGAGCGCGGCCGCGGCCAGCCAGAGCTTCCGGTTGACCAGGGCGCGCAGCGCGGAGCGCAGCGCGGTCCAGCCGAGCCGGTAGCGCCGGGTCGATCCACGCGAGCCGACCGCGATCGGGCCGCCGCCATCGGCGATCGCGAGCACCAGATCGGCCCGGGTCTGGTCGGCCGGGAGTACCTCGTCCGGCGCGGTGGTACCGGCCGGATCGTCGGAGAGCGTGATCGCCAGCCCACACAGTTTGTTGCGCGCCTCCACCTCGCCGCGCCGGGCGACGTAGAGGGTACGGCCGGGCAGCCGGAAATGGCTCGGCTCGACCTCGCCGAGCGCGGCGGCAACGAACGCGGGTGCGGCCATTGACGCGTCGGAGAGCACCGCGCAGTCGGTGAACAGCCGCCGGATCCCGTGCCCGAGGCTCATGTTGAACATCCGGATGACCAGGCGCAGGCGCGGGTTGAGGTCCTGCGCGGTCAGCGCGGCGTGGATGTTGCCCACGTCATCCTGCTGCACCATCGCCAACGCGTCGGCCGTGCCGATCCTGGCGGACCGCAGCGCGTCGACGTCGACCCGATCGGCCTGGATGACCCGTACCCCGGCGATGCGTTTGATCTTTGGTCCCTGGTTGCGTTCCTCGTCCGGCAGCAGGACGGTCACCTCCGCCCGGTACCTGCCGGCCAGCTCCTCGACCAGCCGCAGCGCCAGCGCGTCGTCGCCGCAGACCACGAATGATCTGCGCGCGGTCCGCTCGCCGTTTCGGGGCAACGCGACGAGCCGTTCCTCGAAGGCGCGCGGCCAGCGCATGGCGGTGAACCTGCCGCGCAGGCGCCGGCCAATCCAGGGGTGGGGTGGCACGCGATGGATCGTAACGAGACGATGCCGCCGCGCGTTGCCCCGCTTGATCAACGAGCGTGACGGACGCCTGGGTCGTGCGCAATCCAAAACGCTTTGCCCCATTTCGTCGTTGGGCCTGGTGACGCGCTCAGCCACGCCGGGCCG
>DASRRF010000004.1:0-10869 GCA_035695905.1 Micromonosporaceae bacterium
ACCGATCGTGCGCTTGGCCTCGTCGACCTCGTAGTCGCGCTCGCCTTGCAGTGATCGGACGATGCGCGCGAACTGGTAGTACCACTGCGCCGACTCCTCGGCGGCGCCCGAGATGATCAGCGGCGTACGCGCCTCGTCGACCAGGATGGAGTCGACCTCGTCGACGATCGCGAAGTTGTGGCCGCGCTGGACGATTTCGTCCTGCGACCAGGCCATGTTGTCGCGCAGGTAGTCGAAGCCGAACTCGTTGTTGGTGCCGTAGGTGATGTCGCACTCGTACGCGGCGCGGTGCTCGGAGGACGGCCGGTTGGGCAGGATCACACCGACGGTGAGGCCGAGGAAGCGGTGCACCCGGCCCATCCATTCGGCGTGGAACTGGGCCAGGTAATCGTTCACCGTGACCAGGTGGACACCGTTGCCGGACAACGCGTTCAGGTAGAGCGGCATGGTGGAGACCAGGGTCTTGCCCTCACCGGTCTTCATCTCGGCGATGTTGCCGAAGTGCAGCGCCGCCCCGCCCATGATCTGGACGTCGAAGTGCCGCTGGCCGAGAACCCGTTTGGCCGCCTCGCGGACCGTGGCGAACGCCTCGGGCAGCAGGTCGTCGAGGGTCGCCCCGTCGGCCAGCCGGTCCCGGTACTGGTCGGTCAGCGCGCGCAGCTCGGCGTCGCTGAGATCGGTGTAGTTGTCCTCGATCGAGTTCACGGCATCGGCGATCACCTTGAGCCGCCGGACCTGCCGGCCTTCGCCGGCGTTGAGGATCTTTTCCAGAATCGACACGGGTAGCGCTCCCCTAGACAGTCTGCCGAACCATCGTAGGCGGACCGGACGCCGAACCGGCAGCCGCGCCCGTGCCGATCATCATGATCGTGATGAAACGGACACTGATCGGCGGGAACGCGGCCGCCGGCTCGCTGGTCGGGCAGGATGGCGAGGTGGAACTGATCCAGCTGCCGGTCGAGGAGATCACCGGCACCGGCGTACGCCTGCGGCTGCCGAACGAATCCGACGCCGATGACATCGCGGCCGCCTGCGCCGATCCGTCCACCCAACAGTTCCTGCACCAGATGCCCAACCCGTACACCCGGGCGGACGCACTGTGGTGGATCAACGAGGGGGTGCCGAGTGCCTGGGCCGCGGGCGGCACCGGGTACGTCATCGTCGACCCGGCCACCGACAAGGTCATCGGGGGTACCGGGATCAGCCGGGTGGTCGCCGAGCGGCGCCAGGGTGAGGTCGGCTACTGGGTTGCCCCGTGGGCGCGGCGCCGCGGGGTGGCCCGGGCCGCCACAGCGGCGCTGGCCGACTGGGCGTTCCGGCACGGCTTCGCCCGGCTGGAACTGCTCACCGAGCCGGCGAACACGCCCAGCCAACGGGTCGCGCTGGCGGCCGGCTTCCGCCACGAAGGGGTACGGCGATCCGCCGGAACCGGGCGGCACGGCGACCGGCACGACCTGATCGCGTGGCGGCGGCTGCCGGGCGATCCACCCGGCCCGATCCCGCGTGTCCTGCCCGACCTGCCGGGCGGGCAGCTCTCCGACGGTACCGTCACGCTGATGCCGCTGCGATCGGACGACATCAAGGACGTCTACGCGCTGCACCGCATCGCGGACGTGCGGGCGGTACGGGTGCCGCCCGAGCCGATGGACCTGGAGACGACGGCCCGGCGGTGCAGCCGGGCGGAGAGCTACTGGCTGGCCGGCGAACGGGTGGACCTGAGCATCCGGGACGCGGCCACCACCACGTTCGCCGGTGAGATCGGGCTCTACTACCAGGAACCGACGACCGGTCAGGCCATGATCGGCTACAGCATGCTGCCGGAGTGGCGCGGCAAGGGCTTCGCCGTACGGTCGGTGCGGCTGCTCACCGGCTGGGTGTTCGGCCACACCGGGATCGGCCGGCTGATCGCCGGCACCTCGCCGGGCAACATCGGCTCGCAGGCGGTCCTGGGACGGGCCGGGTTCCGCCGCGAGGGGCTGCTGCGTGGCCGGCTGCCCGGCGCGGACGGGTCCCGCGCCGACGACCTGCTCTACGCGCTACTGCCGGAGGATCTCAGCCCCACCAGAACACCGTCGCGATGATCAGATAGAGCGCGATCAGGGCGGCGCCCTCCAGCCAGTTCGACTCGGCGTCGAACACGATCAGCGACACCAGCAGTACGGCGATCACCACGGACACCACCAGCATCGGCGCGAAGACCAGCGTCAGCGTGGTCGCGGTGAACAGGCTCAGCAGGACCAGCGCCGGTGCGAGTACCAGCGCGATCTGCAGCGGGCTGTTGATGATTACCGAGACCGCGAGGTCGGCCTGGTTGCGCGCGGCGAGCTGCACGCCGACGAAGTTCTCGATCGCGTTGCCGGCGATCGCGACCACGACCAGCCCGGCGAACGCATCGGAGATGCCCATCTTGTGCATCGCCGGTTCCAGCGCGTGTACGAACCAGTCGGACACCAGCGCGGCCGCGACCGCGGTCGCCGCGAGCAGCGCCACGGCCAGCCAGGTCGGCCAGCGCGGCGCGGCGTCCACGTGCGCCCGCTCGACGGCCGGCGGTGGCGCAGCGGCGCCACCGGATCCGCGGCGCAGCGCCGCCGGCAACGACAGCGCGAAGATGACCAGCAGCACCACGGCCACGATGTCGGACAGCTGCCGGGCGTGCGCCTCGGCCGGCGTGTGTGTGTACGACGCCAGGCTCGGCAGTACCAGCGCGCCGGTGGCGAGCGCGAGTAGCACGCAGGTGCTGCGTACCCGATCGGAGTCGAACACCTGGGTGCCGTGCCGCAGGCCGCCGACCAGGAACGCGGCGCCGAGCACCAGCAACAGGTTCGCCAGGATCGAGCCGATCAGCGCGGACTGTACGACGGTCAGCAGACCGGCCTGCAGTGCGAAGAACGCGATGAACAGCTCGGGCAGGTTGCCCAGCGCGCTCTGCAGCACGCCGGTCGCACCGGCGCCGAACCGGTCGCCGAGCTGGTCGACACAGCGCCCGACGAGCGCGGCGAGTACCGCCACGGCCAGCGCGGCACAGCCGAACGCCAGTACGTCGCCCACCGGGAAGAAGCGGGTGAGCGCGGCCAAGACGATAGCCGTGACCGCGCCACCCAGCAGCAGTCGATCCGACCGGTCCAGCACTGCCAACATGGCGCCGATCGTCGCAGAACTAGCGGTCGACCCGCAGACCCCACGCCGGCCCGCGCCCGCCGGCCGCAGCCGGCGCCAGCTAACTCAGCTCAAGCAGCCAGGCTGATGACGCCGTAGTCGTATCCCTTGCGCCGGTAGACCACGCTCGGTTGACCGGACTCCTTGTCGAGGAACAGGTAGAAATCGTGCCCGACGAGCTCCATCTGAAATAGTGCATCGTCGATACTCATCGGCTCCGCCGGGTGCTCCTTCTCCCGGACAATGCGCCAGGGTTGGTCGTCGAACTCCTCGGTGGCGCTGACCCGGCTACCGCTGCCGTTCGCGGACGGTACGGCGAACAGGTCTGGGCGCAACCCCGCGGTAGCCTCCGCGACCGACACCGGCGCGTGCCGGCCACGGTGCACCCGGCGCCGGTCCGCGGCGCGGCGCAACCGGGTGTCGAATTTGGCGATTGCGGTATCCAGCGCGGAGTAGAAGTCCCCCGCGCAGGCTTCGGCGCGGACCACCGGTCCGCGGGAGAAACAGGTGATTTCCACTCGCTGGCAATGCCCGTTCTGGCGCGGGTTGCGTTCGTGGAATAGCTCGACGTCGACTCTGATGAGCTTCCCGTCGTAGCGCGCGATTTTCTGGAGCTTCTCGGCGACATGTACCCGATAGTGGTCAGGCACCTCGACGTTGCGGCCCTTGACGACGATGTCCACGCGTGACCTCCCCCACGGTCTTGACTGACGAAGATGGTGTGAGTTCGGCCGGTCTGCGCCTCCCCGAAAGACCCCTGCGAGGTCCGCCCTCAAGGTCTCCCTTTGACGCGACCGAAGCTGCGAAACGGGTCTCCTCCCTAGGGCTGGCGGGTGAAGTACCAACGACGCTAGCCCCTGTTCGCCCGCCCGTCACCCCTCGTTCGAATGACTGTGAGGAGCAGATTCGCCCACCGGGCGCGGCGGGTATGGATCCGCGCAAAACACCCGGCGTCGGGTGGCGGCGAGTACGGCCGCGCGGTCAACCGGTACACCGACCGCCCCGAGTTGTCGCGCGACGGTAGCCAGAGTGACACCCGTCGTAACGATATCGTCGAGAATCACCACCTGTGCCCCGGCCGCCGTCGCGCGTTGCAACGCATCGACGGCGGACCGTCGTACCCGGAAAGCATCAACCGCGGACCGGGCGCGCCCCGCGGTGTCCAGCGTCGCGGAGTCGGGGCGGGGTGCCGCGGACAGCGGCCGGAACACCGCGGCGGGCACCCCGGCGTCGTGCAGCGCGCGGGCCGCGTACCCGGCCAGCCGGGCCATGTGGTCGCCGTACCGCTGCCGGGCCGCCCGCGCGGTGTCCGGCACCGGCACCAGGGCAAGCGGACCGGCCGGGCCGGCCGCGACCACGGTGGCCAGCAACCCACCCAGCGGCCGGGCCAGGTCGTGCCGCCCGCGCTCCTTGTAGCCCAGCAGCAGCTCGCGCACCACGCCGTCGTAGTCGGCCAGCGCCGCGCAGGGCGGCATGCCGGCCGGTGCCGGAGTCGGTGTTGCCGGGTGCGGCGCCGTCGCCGACAGGACGCCCGCACATCCAGGGCAGATGGGGGTACCGGAGTCCGCCGCGCAACCCGCGCAGCTACCGGGCAGTACGAGGTCGGCAAGGGCGGCCGCCGCGTCCCGCAGCGTCGCGCCGGCTCCGGCGAACCACCCGACCACCGCTCAGTCCACGTAGAACGGTCCGGTCACCACCGCCGCCTTGCCCGGGGCGGCGGACGGGGCAACCGGCCCCTTGATCTGTTGCAGTGTGGCGGAGTACACCTCGTACGCCTTCCCGCCGGCCTCGATGCGCACCGGTCCGCGCGTCGTATGCGGCCGGTCCGGCCCCTCCGGGTACGCGGTGAGCTGCGACACGACGCTGTCGCTGGTGGCCTCGAACGTCTTCTCCAGCAGCCCGTCGAGATCGAACTCGACGAACCGGTTGTGGCCGCCCTCCCGCCCGGCGACCACGAGACGGTCCTGCGCGTCGAACGCGGCCCCGGTCAGCGCGCTCAGCGGCGTGGTGCTCAACCGGTGGGTCGGCCCGATCGTGATCCGGTGATCGCTGCCCAGGAGTACCGGAGCGACGTACAGCAGGCCGTTCGCGATGAGCGCCACCCGGCGGGCATCGGGGGCGACGGCCACCGCGGTGATCCCGCCCAGGCTCGCGTCGCCGGCCGACGACCGCACATCCAGCCAGGTCACGTCCTTTTCGCCGGCCACGATCCGGTAGAGCCGGCCGTCCGCGGCGACCAACCCCTGCCCGGGGTACTGAGGGCTCCTCAGGCGCAACCACACCGGCCGGCTCACCTGTTTCGCGACGAGCGTGGTCTGCACCGTCACGGGCTTCGCGTCCCGGCCGACCTGGCCGAGCCAGAGCCGGCGGGACCCCGCGGCGGCGTTACGCACCAGCGCATACCGCCCGGTCAGACCCTCGTCGTCCAGCATCATCACTGCCGCCGCGACGACATTGTTGTTATCCCCCACCCCCTGCAGCAACGGGACGGGTTCCGCGCATCTGGCCAGCACGACGCCGTTCGCGATGCAGAACCACAGCGGGTCGTTGGACAGCCGCGCGGTCGCGTTCTGGTTGCGATGGGTGTTCGGTGAGTCGTCGTCCTTGCGCGGCTGGCCGGCGATGAGCAGCCGGATCGGTCCGGTGTGCAGGTCCCACAGCGACCAGCGCAGCTGCGCCATCAACAGGTCGATGTCGTAGTCGGGATCGGCGGCCTGTGCGCTCAGGTTGACCACCAGACGGTTACCGTCGAGGTACACGTTGTCCAGCGCGCTCAACCCCCGCGGCATCGGCAGGACTGCGGGCTGCAGCCACGGCGGCGGGCCCGCGGTGACCCAGCGCACCACCTCCGACGCCCATTGCGTGTCCGGCAGGGCGAGGGACAGGTAGCGGCGATCCGGTACCAGGGTGAACCTGTCGGTGTCCCAAAAGTAGATCGAGTAGGGCAGGTAGTACTCGGTGAGCGCGGACTCCAGCAGGTACACCTGCGACGGCGGTTGGGACAGGTAGACCCCACCGCGTCCGGTCGGCTCCTCGTCCGGCGTGACCACCACGGCCAGCTGCACCGGTCCCTGGTCCAGCGGCTCGAGGGTGCCGGATGTGTTCAGCGTGCCGATCGGCTGCAGATCCCAGGTCACCTCGTAGCTGCCGCCGCTCGGGTTGCCGGTACTCGGCTCCGGGGTGAGCGGGCGTACCACGATGGTCTTCTGCTGGCTCGGCGTCCAGGCCCGGGCCTCGCGGGGCAGGATGTACTTCCGCAACCGGTCGACGGCACCCTTCGGGTCGCCGGCCGCGGCGGTCAGGTAGTTCATCACGAACTGCTTCGGGATCGTGGTGGCCTGGCGCTCGGGCGCCTCCTGGGTCACGTGACGGACATCCTGGACGCCGTTGTGCAGGCCCTGACCGTCCGCGACCACGCCGGTGTTCGGGGCCACCCCGCATCCGGTCAGCACCCCGAGCGCGAGGAGAGCGGCCAGCCCGGCCCGGTGGCTAGCCATCGACCTTCTCCGCGGCACGCCGGGCCGGAATCCGCCGGCCGTGACCGGCCGGTTCGGTCCGTGCGGGCGGCACGGTCGCTGCCGGTGCCGGGTCCAGATAAGCATCCGCGGGTACGAGCCGCAGCGGCGACGAGACCAGCCGGTGTCCGGCCCGGGCCGGCAGGGTGAGCCGGAACTGGGCGCCCCGCCCGGGTGCTCCCCACGCCTCCAACCAGCCACCGTGCAGCCGGGCATCCTCCAGGCTGATCGACAGGCCGAGGCCGGTGCCGCCGGTCTGCCGGGCGCGCGACGGGTCGGAGCGCCAGAACCGGTTGAACACCAGCTTCTCCTCGCCGGCGTACAGGCCGATCCCGTGGTCCCGTACGGTCAGCGCGACCGCGGCCTCGTCGGCGGCGAGCGTCACCCGGACCGGGCGGCGCTCCGCGTGCTCGACCGCGTTGCCGACCAGGTTGCGCAGCACCCGTTCGACCCGGCGCGCGTCGAGCTCGGCGATCACCGGCTCGGCCGGCAGGTCGAGCTCGATCTCCACGCCGGCGACCGCGGCGAGGGCGCCGAGCCGGTCGGCGACCCGGCGTACGATCGCGGCGACATCGGTCGGCTCGGCATCCAGGGCCGCGAAACCAGCGTCGAACCGGCTGATTTCCAGCAGGTCGCTGAGCAGGCCCTCGAACCGGTTCAGCTCCAGTTGGAGCAGCTCGGCGCTGCGCGCGACGGCCGGGTCGAACGCGTCGCGCTCCGAGAAGATCAGATCCGCGGCCATCCGTACGGTGGTCAGCGGGGTACGCAGCTCGTGCGACACGTCCGAGGTGAACCGCCGCTGCAGCCGGGACATCTCCTCCAACCGCATGATCTGGCGTTGCAGGTTCGCGGCCATCTGGTTGAACGCTGCGGCAAGCGCCGCCAGGTCGTCTTCGCCGCGTACCTCCATCCGCTGGTCGAGCAGGCCGGCACTGAGCCGCTGGGCGGTCCGCGCGGCCAGCCGGACCGGGCGGACCACGAGCTGGGTGACCAGCGCGGCGACGACCGCGAGCAGCAGCACCAGGGCGGTACCGGTGGCCATCACGATCCCGGTCACCTTGCTTGCCTGTTCCACCTGGCGGTCCAGCGGGAAGAAGTAGTACAGCTCGGCCTCGCCGCCCCAGCCGGTCGGCACCGGCGCGCCGTACACGAGATAGGTTTTCGTGCCGCCGCCGATATCCACCGTCCGGTGCTGGTGCGCGACGAGGCCGCGCCTGACCGTGTCCCGCAGCTGGCTGGAGATGGCCGCGGACACCCGCACGTCCTCCGGCCAGGTCCGTACCGGTGCGGTGGGTACGTCGCTCAACAGCGCGACGGTGACCTCGTCGCCGGCGCCCTGCTCGGGCCGGCTGGCCAGGGAGGTGAGCACCTGGGTGGCGGTACTGTCGTACGCCGGGTCGTTGCGCTGGGTCACCGCCACGAGCTGGGTGGCCGCGTAGTTGGCGCCCTTGTCCACCTGGGCGCGCGCTTCCTGCTGGCGTGCGGTGAGCTGGCCGTCGGTGATCAACTTGGCGACCAGGAAGCCGAACGTCCCGACCAGCAGGCCGGATACGAGCAGGGTGATGGTCACCATACGCAGCTGCAGGGAGAGCCGCCAGGCGCGCCGCCCGCTCGCCCAGAGCTGCCCGGCCCGGACCCCGACGGTGTCGCGCATACCGACGACCGCCGCGTACAGGCGGCGGGCGACGGGCGTGGCGGGGAGCAGAGGGGAGGGCATCACGAGATCCGCTCAAACCTACCCTGTGCCGGCCTTGTAGCCCACGCCGCGGACGGTCAGGATGATCTCCGGGCGCTCCGGATCCGGTTCGATCTTGGCGCGCAGGCGCTGGACGTGTACGTTGACCAGCCGGGTGTCGGCCGCATGCCGGTAGCCCCAGACCTGCTCCAGCAGAACCTCCCGGGTGAACACCTGACGCGGCTTGCGGGCCAGCGCCACCAGCAGGTCGAACTCCAGCGGGGTCAGCTTCACCTCGTCGCCGTTGCGGCTGACCATATGCGCGGGCACATCGATGGAGATCTGGTTGCCGGACGGCCCGATGCTGAGCATCTCCGGCGTGACATCCTCGCCGCGGCGCAGCCGGGCGCGCATCCGAGCCACGAGTTCCTTTGGCTTGAACGGTTTCACCACGTAATCGTCGGCCCCGGACTCGAGCCCGAGCACCACGTCGACGGTGTCGCTCTTCGCGGTGAGCATCACGATCGGTACGCCGGACTCGGCCCGGATGGCCCGGCAGACATCGATCCCGCTCATGCCGGGAAGCATCAGATCGAGCAGCACGATGTCCGGACGGGCCTCCCGGAACGCCGCGAGCGCGCGCTCGCCATCGGCCACAAAGGAGGGTAGGAAACCCTCGCTGCGCAGCACGATGCCCATCATCTCGGCCAACGCCGGATCGTCGTCGACCACCAGCACCCGGGCTCTCATGCGATCCAATATTCCATCCCGGACGGACATTGCGGGAACCCGAGGCGCCGGCCTGGCCGGTCGGCCTACCACAATTCGGGCATTCGGCCCCACGCTATGACATCGCGTGGACCCGGTGGCGGTTGACGCCGCGGGTCGCGGCCCGCGGTTGGCCCGTGCCACGATGGGCCGGCACTGGCGGGGATGACTCCGGAGGCGGGGATGGACCAGCGGGGACAGGCGCATGCAGGTGCGCTTCCGCTGCGCCCACTCACTGTCGCCGAACTGCTCGACGCTGCGCTGGCGCTGCTGCGTACCCGGGCCAGGCCGCTGCTCGCGGTCGGCATCGGGCTGGCCCTGGCCGAGCAGGCGCTGATCTACCCACTGCGTACGAGGGCACACGGCTACTTCCCGAACGGGGAGAACACCGGCCCGTGGTGGCTGATGATCGCGGTCGGCTTCGCCACCGAGGCGGTGGCCATCGCCGTTCTCGGCGCGCAGGCGGCGGGTGCGGTGCTGCCCGCCCTGCTCGGCCGGCCGGTACCCCGGCCACGGCGATCCCGGGCGGCGATCGCGGGTTCGGTTGCCGGGGTCGCGATCGCCGCCGGGCTGACCTGCGGGCTGGCCGCGTACGCGTTCCTGCTGCCCTGGTTCGTGGTGTACGCCTCGCTCGGCCTGGCCGCCCCCGCGGTGGTGGTGGACCGGCTCGGATCCGGGCAGGCGGTGGTGCGCTCGATCCGGCTGGTGTGGCGCTCCGGACTGCGCCCCGGGGCGATCCGGGTGCTCGGCTACCTCGGCTGGCTGCTGTTCCGCCTGGCGTTGAGCCTCGGCGGGATCACCGCGCTGAACGCGATCCCCCGGGTGGAGCTCGGTTCCTGGACGGTACTGGCCGCCGCCGCGTGCTGGGCGGTGGTCAACGCGATCGCGTACCCCGTGCTCGGCTGCCTGGACGCGGTACTGCACCTGGAGGCCCGGATGCGCGTGGAAGGGCTGGACATCGCGCTCGGCCGGGCACTGCGCCGCGGCGAGCCGCTGGAGCCGGCGCTGGCGGTACCCCGATGAGAGCGGTACCCGCGTGACCCGGTGGTGGAACGAGTTCGTCGCGGTGCTCGGGGATGCCACGCCGGGCGGCGTTGCCTGGCTTGCCCTGTCTCTGATTCTCCTCGCCACCGGCGCGGCGGTGCTCTGGTACACCTGGCCTCCGCGGCTGGCCTTCCTCGGCCGGCAGCGCGACGGTGAGCGGAGCGGGACCTGGCAGTGGCGCTGGCCCCGGCTGCACTGGCCGCGGCTGCGCTGGCGGTTCCGCTGGGGCCTCGGCTGGCTGCGCTGGCGCTGGCGGCGGCGCAGGCGGGTGCCGGCCGCCCTCGCGCCGGACGAGTTCGCCGCCGACGAGCTGCCCGACCTGCCGGCGGCCACCCTCGCCGACACCGCCGACCAGCTCGCGGCCGCGGGCCGGTACGCCGAGGCGGTACGCGAACGGCTGCGCGCCATCGTACGCGGGCTGATCGAGCGGGACGTCATCGAGCACCATCCAGGATGGACAGTCACCGAGCTGGCCCGGGCCGCGGCACACGCCCGGCGCGAGACCACCGAACCGCTGTACGCCGCAACCGCCACGTTCTCCGAGATCTGGTACGGCCAGCGCCCAGCCACCCTCGGCGATGACGCGCGGATGCGGCAGTACGCAACCGCGGTACACGACGCGCTCGCCGAGCGGGTCGGCGCTGCCGAGGCGCCGCGATGACCGCCCGCCGCCGCCGCTGGCATCGCATCGTCATCCCGTTCGCCGTCGTG
>DASRRF010000005.1:0-3712 GCA_035695905.1 Micromonosporaceae bacterium
CGCTCCAGGCCCTTGGACATCATCTTGCGGATCTTGACATCCTCCGCGATGTAGTCCTTGTAGAGCTTGTCGGCGTACCAGCGCGACTTCCAGTCGGTCGAGATGCCGAGCCGGAACCCAATCGGGTGAACCTTCTGACCCATTACTCGGTCTCCTCCTCGGCGGCCTTCTTCGGGGCCTTCTTTGCCGCCTTCTTCGCAGGCGCGGTGTCGGTCGCAGGCGCGGTGTCGGTCGCCGGCGCGGCGTCGGTCGCTTCCGCGTCGGTGCGGGCCGCGGCCTTCTTGGCAGCCGCCTTCTTGGTCGCCTTCTTCGCCGGTACCACCGGATCCGGCTCTTCCGCGGTGATGACCTCGACCTGCGGCTCGGCCGCGACCGCCTGCTTGGCCGGCGCCGCCTTCTTGGCCGGGGCGGCCTTGCGGGGCGAGGCCGGCACGCTCTCCACCGCGATGGTGATGTGGCAGGTGCGCTTGCGGATCCGGAACGCCCGGCCCTGCGCCCGCGGCCGGAACCGCTTGAGCGTGGGGCCCTCGTCCACGTACGCCTCGCTGACCAGCAGCGAGTCGGGGTCCAGCCGCTCGTTGTTCTCGGCGTTGGCGATCGCGCTGGCGAGCACCTTGTAGACCGGCTCGCTCGCCGCCTGCGGCGCAAACTGCAGCACCGTGAGTGCCTCCTTCGCGGGCAGGCCGCGGACGAGGTTGACCACACGGCGCGCCTTCATCGGCGACACGCGTACGAACCGCGCGATCGCCCGAGCGCCGGGTGCGTCGCTCTTCACTGCTGGCATCGCTGAAACCCCTTGCTCCCTCTGCCTACCGGCGCCGGCTCTTGCGGTCGTCCTTCTCGTGACCCTTGAACGTGCGGGTCAGAGCGAACTCGCCGAGCTTGTGCCCGACCATCGACTCGGTGATGAACACGGGCACGTGCTTGCGCCCGTCGTGTACGGCGATCGTGTGGCCGAGCATCTCCGGGATGATCGTCGAGCGCCGTGACCAGGTCTTGATCACGTTCTTCGAGCCCTTGTCGTTCTGCGTCTCCACCTTCTTGAGCAGGTGGTCGTCGACGAACGGGCCCTTCTTCAAGCTGCGTGGCATCTGGGGTTAACCCCGCTTCCGGTTGGCGTAACGGCGACGGACGATCATGCGGTCACTCGGCAGGCCCTTGCGACGGGTACGGCCCTCCGGCTTGCCGTGCGGGTTGACCGGATGGCGCCCGCCGGACGTCTTGCCCTCACCACCGCCGTGCGGGTGGTCGACCGGGTTCATCGCCACGCCGCGTACGGTCGGGCGCTTGCCCTTCCACCGCATCCGGCCGGCCTTGCCCCAGTTGATGTTTGACTGGTCCGCGTTGCCGATCTCGCCGACGGTGGCCCGGCAGCGTACGTCCACCCGGCGGATCTCGCCCGACGGCATCCGCAGCGTGGCGTAGCTGCCCTCGCGACCCAGCAGCTGGACGCCGACTCCGGCCGAGCGGGCCAGCTTCGCCCCGCCGCCCGGGCGCAGCTCGACCCCGTGCACCGTGGTGCCCATCGGGATGTTGCGCAGCGGCAGGTTGTTACCCGGCTTGATATCGGCGCTGGGACCGGACTCGACCCGGTCGCCCTGCCGGAGATCCTTCGGCGCCAGGATGTAGCGCTTCTCGCCGTCGGCGTAGTGCAGCAGCGCGATCCGGGCGGTGCGGTTCGGGTCGTACTCGATGTGCGCGACCTTCGCCGGCACGCCGTCCTTGTCGACCCGCTTGAAGTCGATGACGCGGTACTGCCGTTTGTGCCCGCCGCCCTGGTGCCGGGTGGTGATCCGGCCGTGAACGTTGCGGCCACCCTTCTTCGGCAGCGGGCGCAGCAGCGACTTCTCCGGCTCCGACCGGGTGATCTCGGCGAAGTCGGACACGCTGGAGCCACGGCGGCCCGGCGTCGTTGGCTTGTACTTGCGAATAGGCATGTTAAGTAACCCCTCAGCTGACCGGGCCGCCGAAGGCCTCGATCCGGTCACCGTCGGCGAGCTTCACCATGGCGCGCTTGGTGTTCTTGCGCTTGCCCCAACCGAACCGGGTGCGCTTGCGCTTGCCCTCGCGGTTGGCGGTGTTCACCTGCAGTACGCGTACGTCGAAGATCTGCTGAATCGCGATCTTGATCGCCGTCTTGTTCGCGTCCGGGTGGACCAGGAACGTGTACCAGTTGCGGTTGAGCTCGCTGTAGCTCTTCTCGGAAACCACCGGAGCGATGATGATGTCGCGCGGGTCGGCGACCGTGGTCATGCCTGCACCTCCTTGACTCCGAGGAACTCGTCCAGGGCGTCCTTGGTGAAGACCACCG
Organism: Micromonosporaceae bacterium; assembly: GCA_035695905.1. Classification (GTDB taxonomy): domain Bacteria; phylum Actinomycetota; class Actinomycetes; order Mycobacteriales; family Micromonosporaceae; genus EFPC-2. Next base: position 2,312 of record DASRRF010000005.1, read on the forward strand.
CGTCGGCGACCAGCACGTCGTACGTGTTGAGCTGGTTGGCCTCCAGCAGATGCACGCTGGGCTCGTTGCGCAGCGAGAGCCAGTTCAGCTCGTCGTCGCGGTCGAGTACGACGAGCACCCGGCGGGCATCACGGCCGACCGGCGAGGCCTCGGGCCGGCTCAGTATCTTCCGCAGCGCCGCGATGGCGGTCTTGGTGGACGGCCGCTCACCGGCCACGAAGCCCTCGACGACGTGCACGAGACCTTCGCGAGCCCGGTCCGACAGCGCCCCACGCAGCGCGGCGACCTTCATCTTCTTCGGGGTCCGCTGGGAGTAGTCGCGGGGAACCGGGCCGTGTACCACGCCGCCGCCGGTGAACTGCGGCGCACGGATCGAGCCCTGGCGCGCGCGGCCGGTGCCCTTTTGCTTGTACGGCTTCCTGCCGCCGCCGGATACCTCACCGCGGGTCTTCACCTTGTGCGTACCCTGCCGGGCGGCGGCCAGCTGGGCGACCACGACCTGGTGCATCAGCGGGATGTTGGCCTGCACGTCGAAGATCTCCGCGGGCAGGTCAACCGAGCCGGCCTTGCCGCCGTCGACATCCAGAATGTCCACAGTGGTCATTTGGCGGCCCTCGCCTTCGCCGCGGAACGGATCAGCACGAGCCCGCCCTTGGGACCGGGGATTGCGCCCCGGACCAGGATGAGGTTCTGCTCCGGGTCGACCGCCTGGATGGTGAGGTTCTGCGCGGTGTACCGCACGCCACCCATCCGGCCGGCCATCTTGACCCCCTTGAAGACCCGCCCGGGAGTTGCGCAGGCGCCGATGGAGCCCGGCGAGCGGTGCTTGCGCTCCACGCCGTGCGAGCCCTTCAGACCGTGGAAGCCGTGCCGCTTCATCACCCCGGCGAAGCCCTTGCCCTTGGTCTTTCCGGTGACGTCGACCGGCTGGCCCGGCTCGAACGCCTCGACGGTGACCTCCTGGCCGAGCTCGTACCCGCTGGCATCGGTGGTACGCAGTTCCACCAGGTGGCGGCGCGGCGCGGCACCCGACTTCGCGAAGTGCCCGGTCTCCGGCTTGTTGACCTTCCGCGGGTCGATCGCGCCGAACGCGAGCTGGACCGCCGAGTAGCCGTCCTTGTCAGCCGTACGCACCTGGGTCACCACACACGGCCCGGCCTGCACCACGGTGACCGGGACAACGCGGTTGTTGTCCCACACCTGTGTCATGCCGAGCTTGGCGCCCAGGATGCCCTTGACTTCCCTGTCCATTCGTCCGGTCCCTAATTCCTCGGCCCGCGGCCGCTTGACCGCGGACTCCGCAACGCTTCGTCCACTGGTGGCCGCCTAGAGCTTGATCTCGATGTCGACGCCGGCCGGCAGGTCGAGCCGCATGAGCGAGTCGACCGTCTTCGGGGTCGG
>DASRRF010000006.1:0-4639 GCA_035695905.1 Micromonosporaceae bacterium
TGACCAGCGGGAGCTGCGTCGACGTCTCCGGTGCGTCGACCGCCGACAATGCCGCGATCATCCAGTACACCTGCCACACCGGGACCAACCAGCAGTTCCGCCTGCAGCCGGTGGCGATCAGCGGCGCGGTCAACACGTTCAACCTGGTGGCCGTTCACTCCGGCAAGTGCGTGGTGCCGGCCGGGGACAGCACGGCCAGCAACACCAAGCTGGTCCAGCTGCCGTGCACCTCGGCGACCACCCGGGTCTGGCGCCTGCCCGGCTTCACCAGTGGCGGCACTGGCAACACCTTCACCAACCCGATCAAGATGCGCGGGCCGGATCCTTGGCTGCGGTACTCCAACGGCTTCTACTACCTGGCGACCACGACCTGGAACACCACCATCACGATGCGCCGGGCAACCACGCTGGCGGGGTTGGCCACCGCACCGGACACGCCCATCTTCGACCTGAGCCAGCGCCCGAGTGGCTGCTGCAACATGTGGGCACCGGAGTTCCATCTGCTCAACGGCCCGAACGGGCTGCGGTGGTACCTCTACTACACGGCCTCGCAGAACGTGAGCAACTACCTGCCCACCCAACGGATCCACGTACTGGAGAGCGCCGGCACCGACCCGATGGGGCCGTACACATTCAAAGCCGACCTGCTCGACCCGACCACCAACAACACCTGGGAGCTGGACGCCAGCATCCTGCAGCTGAACGGCCAGCTGTACCTGCTCGGTACGTACCTCGACGGGGTACAACCGACGTTCATCCGGCCGATGAGCAACCCGTGGACGGCCAGCGGTACCCGGCACCGGCTGTCCACCCCGACGTTCAGCTGGGAGACCGTCGGCGGCGCGGTGAACGAGGGGCCGGAGGTGATCCAGCGCAACGGCAAGACGTTCATCGTGTTCTCGGCGAGCCACTGCTCCACTCCGGACTACAAGCTGGGCCTGCTGACGTACAACGGCGGGGATCCGTTGAACGCCTCGTCGTGGGTGAAGTCGGCGAACCCGATTTTCCAGCGGTCCAACGCGAACAGCGTGTTCGGGCCGGGTCACAACGGCTTCTTCACCTCGCCGGACGGTACCGAGGACTGGCTGGTCTACCACGCGAACAGCTCGACCAGCCAGGGCTGCGACATCAACCGCACCACCCGGGCGCAGAAGTTCAGCTGGAACGCCGACGGGACACCGAATCTGGGCGTACCGGTGGCACTCGGCACGGTCCTGACGTCACCCGCGGGTGAACCGTGACCGCCATCAGGACGGATAACGGGCGCCGTTGACGTTCACCAGGATCGAGTAGACGGAGCTGGTGGCGCAGACGAACAGCAGGTTGCGTTTCGGGCCGCCGAAGGTCAGGTTCGCCACCACCTCCGGGATGTGCAGCTTGCCGATGAGCGTGCCATCCGGGTCGAAGCAGTGCACACCGTCGTGCGCGGCGGCCCAGACCCGGCCGGCGCTGTCGAGCCGGATGCCGTCGAACGTGCCGGCGTCACACGTGGCGAAGACCTCGCCGCCGGAGAGGGTGCTGTCACTGTCCACAGTGAACTGTCTAATGTGTCTGGCGCGGGTGTCCACAATGTATAGTTGCGACTCGTCCAGCGAGAACGCCAACCCGTTCGGGCGCTCGAAGTCGCCGGCGACGATGCGTACGTCGCCGGTGTGCGGGTCGATCCGGTAGACGTGGCAGGCGCCGATCTCGCTGTCTGCCCGGTGCCCTTCGTAGTCGCTGTCGATGCCGTAGCTCGGGTCGGTGAACCAGATGCTGCCGTCCGCCCGCTCGACGACATCGTTGGGGCTGTTGAACCGCTTACCCTGGTACCGGTCGGCGAGCACGGTGAGGGAACCGTCGTGCTCGGTCCGGGTGACCCGGCGGGCGCCCTGCTCGCAACTGACCAGCCTGCCGCGCCGGTCGACGGTGTGCCCGTTGGCGTACCGCGCCGGCTCGCGGAAGACGCCGACCGCGCCGGTGGTCTCGTCCCAGCGCAGCATCCGGTCGTTGGGAATGTCGCTGAAGACCAGGTAGCGCCCGGCGGCGAAGTACGCCGGTCCCTCCGTCCACCGGCAGCCGGTGTGGATCCGCGCCAGCCACTGGTCGCCGTTGACCGCCCGGAACCGTTCATCGAGTACCTCGAAGACGGCCTTCGTGGACTCAGGAATCGTCACAGTGTCCTCCGGCTGCGCTCCTCCGGCCGCGCAGTACGGCCGACGGCCACTCCCGTGCCCCGTTGCCTGTCATCAGCGCAATCTGATCGCGCCGGGGTGCCAATGTCAACGGGTCGCCACCGCTGGGCGGTGGCGACCCGGCCGGTCGGATGGTTGGGTAGCGCGGGTATGTCTCACAGACATGTTTATGGCGCAGAGACATACTCGGCAGAGTCGATACCGCCGCCCCCGGGCGGTAATGCGGTTGCCGCCGGCACGCGCCGTCTGCTGTCCTGACCCGGGCGCGCGAGAAAGGGGTGTGCGGTGTCGGTATTCGACGATCCCGGATTGTTCGGCCGGCTATGGGCCGAGGACTACGACGCCGGCACCAACCCGGATCCCGGGCCGGCGGTGGATTTCCTGGCCGGGCTTGCGCAGGGCGGTCCGGTTCTGGAGCTGGCGATCGGGACCGGCCGGGTGGCGCTGCCGCTGGCCGCGCGCGGGCTGGCCGTCGAGGGAGTCGAGGCGTCGCCGGAGATGGTGGCGCGGCTGCGCGCCAAGCCGGGTGGCGGCCAGATCCCGGTCGCCATCGGCGACATGGCCGACGTACCGGTGACCGGCCCGTTCCGCCTGGTGTATCTGGTGTTCAACACGCTGTTCAACCTCGTTGACGCCGGCCGCCAGCAGGACTGCTTCCACAACGTGGCGCGGGTCCTGGCGCCGGGCGGCGCGTTCGTTCTGGAGGCCTTCGTACCCAACCCGGCCAGCTTCGACCGCGACGAGCAGGTCCAGATGCGCGCCGTGACCGAGGACTCCGCGACCATCCGGCTGCACCGGTACGACCGGGGCGCGCAGCGGTTCATCCGCCAGACCATCACCTTTGACAGCCAAGGCGTACACCTGAAGCCCTTTGCCATGCGGTACTGCTGGCCCGACCAGATGGACGAGATGGCGGGTCAGGCCGGCCTGCGGCTGGCCGAGCGGTACGCCGACTGGCACCGGCGACCGTTCGACGCCGACAGTACGGACCACATCTCGGTCTACCGCCTCGGGTAGACCGCGCCGAAATTGGTGGATATGGCCGCCAACGGTGTGTTCTGCGATACGTTTAGGTCTGGGCTGTTGTCGTTCTACGGGGGATTGCCATGGGCGGCGCGCACGACGATGTTCAGCGCTCGACTGTTCCTGATCCAGATCGGTAAGTACAACGTGCTGCCGCTGGACGACCGGCGAGTGGAGCGCTTCAACTCCGACATCGCCGGCCGGCCGACGCTGGTGAAGGGCAACTCCCAGCTGCTGTACGGCGGGATGGGCCGGCTGAGCGAGAACACGATGCTGAACCTGAAGAACAAGTCGCACTCGGTGACCGCCGAAGTCGTGGTACCCGACGGCGGAGCGCAGGGTGTGGTCATCGCGCAGGGCGGCGAGTTCGGCGGCTGGAGCCTGTACCTCAAAGAAGGCCGGCCACGGTACTGCTACAACCTGTTCGGCCTGCAGCGCTTCTACGTCGAGGGCGGCCAACCCGTTCCGGCCGGTACCCACCAGCTGCGGATGGAGTTCGGGTACGACGGCGGTGGCCTGGGCAAGGGCGGTACGGTCACGCTGTTCGTCGACGGCGGCAAGGCGGGGGAGGGCCGGGTCGACGCGACCATCCCGATGATCTACTCCGCGGATGAGACGGCCGACATCGGCACCGACTACGCCTCCCCGGTCGCCGACGACTACCCGAGCGACAGCCGTTTCACCGGAAGCGTCACCTGGGTGCAGCTCGACATCGGAGCCGACGACCACGACCATCTGATTACACCGGACGATCGCCTCAAGGTCGCCATGAGCCGGCAATAGCCGCCGGTGCCCCAGCCATCCGCACCGGCGTACCTGCGACTGGTCGCCCTCGGCGCGGCGATCGGGATCCCGGCCGCGCTGCTCGCCGCCGGCTTCCTGGCCCTCGCCCACGAGCTTCAGCACTGGTTGTGGCACGACCTACCGGACGCGCTCGGGTACCCGTCACCGCCATGGTTTCTGGTACTCGGGCTGCCCGCGGTGGGCGCGCTGATCGTGGTTGTTGCCCGTACCTTCCTGCCGGGCGATGGTGGCCACTCGCCGCTGGACGGGCTGCGCAGCGCGCCGACGCCGGTCGCCCACGCGGCCGGCATCGCGCTGGCCGCGTTGGGAACCCTGGGCTTTGGCGCGGTGCTCGGGCCGGAGGCGCCGGTGATCGCGCTCGGCTCGGCCGTCGGCATGGCGCTGACCCGGTTCGTCCGACTCGGTCCACAAGGGACAACCGTGCTCGCCAGCGCGGGCTCGTTCTCGGCGATTTCCGCGCTGTTCGGCGGGCCGATCGTGGCGGGCATGCTGCTCGTCGAGGGCGGTCTGGGCATGGGCGCAGCCCTGCTGCCCGCCCTGTTGCCCGGGCTGGTGGCCGCCGCGGTCGGCTACCTGATCTTCATCGGCCTGGGTGACTGGGCCGGACTCAACGCGCCCGGGCTCGTGGTTCCCAACCT
>DASRRF010000007.1:0-4999 GCA_035695905.1 Micromonosporaceae bacterium
CCCACTTTGGACACACGGATTTCATTCTCTGTCTCGGGTACGGCGCGAACGCGGTCAAGGAGTACTTCCTTCACTACGACGAGACCCTGTCCAACGACTTCACCCTCGACGGCGGCGGCCGCGATGTGCAGATGTTCGCCACCGACATCACCGACTGGCGGATCACGTTCATCGACACCGGCCGGCAGGCCACCATCGGCGAGCGGCTGATGCGGGTACGCAAGCACGTCGAAGACGAGCCGATGTTCCTGGCGAACTACGCGGACACCCTCACCGCCGCGCCACTCCCCGAGATGATCGCCCGGTTCGCCGACAGTGCCGCGGTGGCGTCGCTGCTCGCCGTACCACCGGTCTCCTCGCACCACGTGGTGGAGCTGGACGAGCGCGGCCTGGTCACGAACGTCCGCGAGTTCCGCGAGCTGATGCAGTGGGAGAACGGCGGATACTTCATCCTCCGGCCATCGATCTTCGACGTACTGCGCGAAGGCGAGGACATGGTCCCGCACGCGTTCCGCCGCCTGGTGCCGGAGGGTCAGCTGCTCGCCCAGCCGTACGACGGTTTCTGGCGCGCGGTCGACACGTTCAAGGACCGGGCCGAGATGGAGGAGCTGTACCAGAACGGCCGGTGCCCGTGGATGCTGTGGAACGCCGACCGCAACGGGAACGGGTCATGAGGTCGCTCGGCTTCGACACCCCCGTACGCTCGGTTGTCGCATTGGGCGCGCACCCCGACGACCTCGAAATCGCCGCCGGCGGCTTGCTCCTGTCGCTCGCCGAGGCCCAGCCGGCGGTACGGGTACATTATGTGCTCTGCTCGGGTACCCAGCAACGACAAGCCGAGGCACAGGCTGCCGCGGTTGCCTTCCTGCCCGGCGCGGAGCTCAGCTTCGCGCTGCACGACCTGCCCGACGGCCGGCTACCGGCGCATTGGGGTGCGGCGAAGGAGGCGATTCACGCCGCGGTGGCCGTACTCTCGCCGGATCTGGTTCTTGCGCCGCGGCGCGACGACGCCCACCAGGATCACCGCCTGGTCGCCGAGATTGCCACCCAGGCGTTCCGCGACGAGCTTGTGTTGCATTACGAGATTCCCAAGTGGGACGGTGACTTGAGCCGACCCAACGCCTACCTGCCGCTGACCGGCGGGTTGGCCCGGCGCAAGGTGGAGCTGCTCAACGCCGGGTTCCCGTCGCAGAAGCACCACGACTGGTGGGACGACGAAGTCTTCTTCGGCCTGATGCGCCTGCGCGGTATGGAGTGCCGGGCCCGGTACGCCGAAGCCTTCCAATGCGACAAGGCGGTCCTGCGGCTAGGGTGACCGCATGGCGCAACCACGGATGCGGATTTCGGCAACGGTGCTCGGCGCGCCCGACCCGCCGGCGCTCGGTGCGTTCTATGCGACGCTGCTCGGCTGGACCGTGGTCGAGAACCACCCGGTCTGGGTCAAGGTGAACCCGCCGGACGGCGGGACCGGACTGTCTTTCCAGCACGAGGCGGAGTATGTCCCACCGGTGTGGCCGCCGAAGCCCGGCGAGCAGCAGATGATGTTGCACCTGGACATTGCCGTTGAGGATCTCGAGTCCGGGGTGGCGTGGGCGCTCGCAGCCGGGGCGACGCTGGCCGAGTTCCAGCCGCAGGAGGATGTCCGGGTGATGCTGGATCCGGCCGGGCACCCGTTCTGCCTCTTCCAGGGCCAGTTCTGACCCGGGCCTCGCGGCCCGAGGCTGCGGCGACGCCCGGGGTCAGCGCCAGCGCACGGGTGGCAGGCTGGGAGGCATGGCGTACCAGGTGGCGGTCTGCGGGCCGAGCGAATGTACGGACACCGACCGCGCACACGCTCACCGCGTCGGCGAGCTGCTGGCCGAGCGGGGCGCCGTCGTCATCTGCGGTGGCGGCTCCGGCGTGATGGCCGCGGTGGCGAAGGGTGCCCGCTCTCGCGGCGGCATGGTGGTCGGCGTACGCCCGAACGACAGCCGCGCTGGCGCGTCACCGGACCTGTCCGTCACGCTCGTTACGAACATGGGTTCGGCGCGGAACGCCATCATCGCGTGGAGCGCCGACGCGCTGATCGCCGTCGGCGGGTCGTGGGGAACGCTCAGCGAGGTTGCGTTCGGCGTACGCCGCGGGGAAATTCCCGTGGTCTGCCTCGGCGGCTGGCGGATCGTCGACCGGGCCGGGGCGGCCGTGCCGGGCATCGAGTACGTCGACACCGCGGAGGCCGCCGTCGAGCGTGCCCTACGCGGCGCGGGCTCAGGCGACGAGTAGCTCGGCCCGCACCCCGAGCGCATCCAGTGAAGCGGCGATTTCGGTGCGGTAGGCGGGGTTCGTGATGATCACCGCGCCCGGTTGCACCGACGCCAGCGACTGCGGCGGATCGACCCGGTGCGCGGTGACCGGCAGGTACCGGCCCCACTTGCGCGAATTCACATCAACCACAGTGGACAGTCGCCGATCCGGGTCGGCGAACATGAGGAACTGCACGCCGCGGGACCCGGCACCCCACAACACCGGTCGCGCGCCGGAGTCCGCCAGGGTGGCGATCCGTTCCTGCCACACGGCGCGCTCCGCGTGGTGCCGGCCGGCGAACCCGGCGATCGCGGCGAGCTGCCTGGCCACGTCCGCGCCGTCCGTCCCGGACCCACCGGCGCCGCTGTTCGTGGACACCTCGATATACCGGAACATGCCGGAGAACAGCGTGCCGGAAGCCGAGACCTGCCACCCCGCCCGCTCGACGATCCGGCGCAGCGGATAGGCGTCGAAATACGACACGTGCGGGTAGATGACCTCCCACCCGGCGGTCGCGAGATCATACCCGGCGTCGGGTACCTCGATGTACCCGTGCACCGGGCGGTCACCGGCGCGCGCGCGCAGGTCGGCGAGGAACTCGTACGGATCGTCGATGTGCTCGAACCAGTGCCGGGAGGTGAACACGTCGTATTCGGGCAGGGCCGCGCCCCGCGGCGCGTATCCACTGTGGAATACCGCACCCGAGCCGTCCGCCCCGACCGGTCCGGCATACATCGCGTCGTACCCGACGCCGGTGCATCCCGCGATGTGGCACAGCTCGCGGAGGAACTCGCCCTGCCCGCAACCGATGTCGAGCACCCGCTTGCCGGCCAGCTGGAACCGGTCGGCGAGGCCCTTCACGAGATCGGCGGAGAACGCCTGGAACGCCGGGGAGTGATGCAGGTTGGTGTCCATTGTGGTGTCGTAGACCATCACCGCCGGATCGAACGCGACGTTGCGGACGTACGCGCATTGCGGGCAGTACGCCAGCACCATCCGGCCGACCGGGCTCGCCGCCGCCGTTTCGGCGTCCGCCCAGTGCACCCCGCACAGCACCGGGATGTCCCCGAGGTCGGCGAACGGGACCAGCGTTGCACCGGCGCACGCGTCGCACTCTCGGGCCATCTCAATCTCCTCTACGACAGGGTCAGCGGCGTAGATAGTCACAGGGCAGCTTCGCGTCCCAGCCAAGCGCCGTGGGGCTGACCGGGATATCGGCCTGCCGTACGCCGGAGGCACACACCACTCTAGCGGACGTCAGCCCCTTACTCCACAGTGGACCATCGGAGCGCACGTTAGGGATCCGGAAGTTCAGCGCGCAGACCACGAGCAGTCCGGTGGCCAGCACGCCGAACGGCAGCCATCGAGCGGGGCCAACCCGGCGGGCGTCCGGATGCGGAGCCAGCAGGGCCACCAGGGCGGTGACGATCAGCAGCGCCACCGGTGCCGAGTAGCGGCTCAACGCGTACCCGCTGGTCATCACGACGAAGACGTACATGCCGCCGCTGTACGCCGCGGCGAGCGTGGCCAACGGCCAGCGAGGGGTACGCCGGCGCCAGGCCACCAGCACCGCCATGGCCACGCAGCCCCACGCCGCGGCGGTGATGGCCAGGCCGGCCACGCCCCGACCGGGCCGGTCGCCGATGCTGCCGCCGCCGAACAACAACTGGGGCAGCGGGCGCACCACATACGCCTCGACCGCCCACAATGGACTAACCCGGGGGTGGATGGTCGGATGCATGTCGATCCCGAACGCCGGGATGGCAACGCTGACCGCGGCACCCAGGCCGACAATGGCCGCCAGCGCGGCGCTGAGCCGATCCCGCCGCACGTACCAGCGGGCCAGGGCAAGCGGCAGGAAAAGAATCACCACGTTGTCGCTGGAGACCGAGAGCGCGACAAGAAGCACCAGGATCACCCGGCCGGTCCGGGTTGCCGGAGTCCACAGTAGAGCCCAGAACGTCACGTACATCAGCTGCCAGCGCAGGGTGGCCAGCGACAGGGGCAGCTCGGCCTGGGCGAACGGCAACAACAGCATCGGTACGCTGACCGCCAGCCGGGCCGGGGTCGATTGCAGGTGTCCGGCGGATGCCACGTACACGACAAGCGACAGCAGCACCGTGCACAGCGCGGCGGCCACCGTCAGCGCGGCGGGGGCGTACGCCGGCGGGGCGAAGGCGGCCAGCTCGGCCAGCAGCCGGGGAAGCGTATGCAGGTAACCCGAGTACGGGGTGGCGAGGTTGGTCCAGATCGGGTGGGCCAGCGCGTCCGCGAGGAAGATGTGCGCGTCCTCCGCCCAGGTGGTGTCCAGCGCATGCGCCACCCGGAGCAGCGCGGCGGCCGTGCCGGCGCCGGCGGCGACGACGCACAGCAACAGCCGGCGGGCGGAGAATGCCCGGACCGGGCTGGCCGGAAAGAGCACCGCCAGCCCGTCCCGGGACGCAAGCCTTACCACGCCGCAATCGTAAGGGTGATCAACAGCACCCGGAGCTGGCCACCCCTGTAAGAAAGACGTCAGTCGGGGTCTGGCCACCCGGCGTACGCATAGGGTCGCAGTCGAGCTGGCAACGTGAAGGAGCAAGGGGAATGCAGACCAAGGTCGTTTCGGCCGACGACGTCCTCAATCTCCGGGTTGGCCAGCTGGTCGAGGTACGCAGTGCGGCGGAGATCCTCGCAACTCTGGACGAAGAGGGCGAACTCGACTCGCTGCCCTTCA
>DASRRF010000008.1:0-2866 GCA_035695905.1 Micromonosporaceae bacterium
CTCGATGCTCATGGCGCAAAGCCTACCGACGAGTCAACCTGACTCCTGAACGATCGTTAGGTACCGATTCACGCCGGAACCACGCCGCCCGGTCATGCCTCTCCACCGCATGACAACCAGACGCACGCTCCTGCGGGTCGCCGCCGGCACCGCCGGTGTCGCCGCGCTCGGCGCCTGCTCCAGGCGCACCGCCAGCAGGCCGGCGTCCGAGCCGGTCTCGAAGGCCACCGCCGAGCTGTTGTTCGTGACCACCGCCAGTGGGCTCATGGTGCTCGACGCGACCACCGCCCGGCCCACCCTGCCGGCACCGGCCGCGCTGGCCACCCCGAACTGGGGCTGGGTGGTCGCGGCGACCGCCGACAAGGCCGGTACCCGGGTGGTCACCCGGGACGCGCACAGCGGTCGGGTGGTTTCCGGCGGCGTGGTACGCGGGGAGCTGGTACCGCGGGTGGTCTCGACCGACGGGCGGCTCGTCGCGCTGGCCACCCCCGCGGGGTCGACGGCCCGCGCACCGTACCCGGCCGGGCGTACCCAGACCACGATCGCTGTGATCGACTCCGGTGGCGAGCGGGCCAGGCTGACCCTGGCCGGCAACCTGGAGCCCGAGGCGTTCTCCGCGGACGGCCGGCTGCTGTTCGCGCTGGACTACCTGCCGCCGGCCGCGCCGGACCGGTACCGGGTGCGCTCGATCGACCTGGCCACCGGGCAGGCGGCCCCGCTGTTCACCAAGCTGAAGGTGCCGGTGCCGGCCGAGGAGACCATGCGCGGCGAGGGGCGCCAGGCGGTCTACGACGCGGACCGCAAGATGCTCTTCACGCTCTACACCCATCAGCCCGACCACCTGCACACCCGCGACCTGGTCGCGGCGCCCGGCGCCCGGGACAACAAGCCGCACGTGCACGCGTTCGTACACAGCCTGCATCTGGAGCAGGGCTGGGCGTACTGCATCGACCTGCCCAGCCCGTTCGGGGAGGGTCCGGCCGCGGCGCACGCGATCACGATCGCGCCGCACGGCCAGTGGCTGTACGTGCTGGACGCGAGCACCGGCAAGGTGGCCCGGGTGAACCCGGACGTCAACGAGCTGGCCGTAGCCCAGGTCCACCAGGTGACCGCGCCGGGGCTGACCGGCGCCGCGGCGGCCACCACGACGGCCGACGGCGGGCTCGTGTTCGGCGCGGGCAAGCAGGTCGTCGCGGTACCGATCGCCGCCGCGAGCAACGCGCCCAAGCGCGAGTTGACCGTACCCACGGCTGTCCGGGGAGTCGCCGCCGGCGCGGGTAGCACGGTCTACGTCGGGCAGGACGACGCGGTGATCTGCTACGACCTGGCCACCGGAGGGCAGCTGCGGCGGATCGCCGTACCCGGGCTGGTTGAGCTGCGCCACGTGACACCTGCGCTTGCGTGAGACGCGAGCGTCATTCACGCTCCATTGATGCGCCCCATCGACCGGTACGCCGCCGCTGTGTCCCAGACGCTGCGGGCGGCTGTCGCGCTCGGCGGGGAGCTGACCCGCGCCGACTGGGGCCGGCTCACCGAGTGCCCACTGTGGACAGTTGGTGACGTCTACGCGCACCTGGTCGGCGGCGAGCGCTGGATGGCGGCCGGTCATCCGCCGGTACCGCCCGGCGAGTTCCAGCGGTGGGTTGACGCGGACGTGGCGGCCCGGCGCCACGAGCCGCCCGGCGCGGTCCTCGCCGAGCTCGCCGACGTCTGTGACGAGCGTGAGGCGCAGCTTGCCATGCTGCCCCAACCGGAGATGCCGGCCAGCTACCCGTGGGGCCGCCCCACCACGTTCGAGGGGCTGCTGCGTACCCGCGTGCTCGACTGCTGGGTACACGAGCAGGACGTCCGGCGGGCGGTGTTCCGGCCCGGCGATCTCGGCTCACCCGGCGCGCGGGTGGCCAGGGATGTCTTCCTGGACTCGCTGCCGCGCATCGTGGCGAAGCGGATCGGTGCGCAGGCCGGTACGACCGTCCGGCTGACCGTGGTCGGCGAGGTGGGTCTCGACGTTGCCGTCGCCGTGGACGAATCGGGCCGGGCGGCGACGCTGCCGCTGTCGGAAGCCGAGTACCCCGACGCCCACGCGACGATGAGCTGGGAGGCGTACGCCCGGCTGTCGGCCGGCCGCGGTGACCGCGCGGACCACCACGTCTGGCTGGCCGGTGACCGTACGCTCGGCGAACGGCTGCTCGCCGGGCTGGCCGTCACCCCGTGATGCCGCGTACCGCAGCGAGCGCGGATTCGATATCCCGCTCACCGGTCACCATGCTGGTGCCGAACCGGAGGTACGACGGGTTGTAGGGAGTGGCGCTCGCGATCACGTTGTGCGCCCGGAGCGTCCGTACCGCAAACTCGGGCTCAACCCCGGCGATCTCCGCGCAGACCACGCCGGCCGAAAGGTCGGACGATTTCGGGGTGACCATCCGGACCTTGGGCAGCGCGGCCAGGCCATCCTTCAACGCGGTGGCTAGCTGCCGGGTGCGCTCGGCGATCCGCGGGCGCCCGATCGCCGCGTGGAACCGGAACGCGTCCGCCAGCGCCCAACGGTGCTCGAAACTGTGGTACCCGCCGGGAGTGGCACCCGGCCCGGCCGGTACCGGCTGACCGGCGAACCCGAGCCACGCCCCGATGCTGCGCCGGTCGAAGCTCGGGATCACCGGCCGGCAACGGGCCCAACCGCCGGTACTACCCCAGACGAGCCCGGTACCTCGCGGGCCGAAGAGCCACTTGTGGCACCCGGAAATCAGGAAGTCGCAGCCGAGCTGGTCGGGTGTAGCGTCTTCGACCCCGAACCCGTGTACCCCGTCGACACAGAGCAGTACGCCCGGCGACAGCGAATCGGCGATCGCCCGGATCGGCAGCTTGA
>DASRRF010000009.1:0-1586 GCA_035695905.1 Micromonosporaceae bacterium
GTGCTCCTTGGTTGCCGGCTGCACCGTGGGCGGGGGCCGAAAGGACCGACTCGGCCCCCGCCGGCGGCGGGCGACGTCGCCGCGTACCCAGTCGGTCAGCCGGCGGAGGCGACGGTGACCAACCAGCCGTGCGGGTTGTCCGGCTCCCTCGCCCGCTCCTCGGCGGGGTAGGAGTCCCACAACTCGCGGTTGCCGTAAATGATGATCATGTACTTCACGCCGATCCGCCGCTCGAGCGTTCGACCACCTGGCGTAGGTCGCGGCGCTCGATCGCGGCGCTCATCAGCTCGGGAAACATGTCCGGGGTACACGCGAACGCCGGCACGCCGAGCGCCGCCAGCGCCGCCGCGTTGTCCCGGTCAAAGTCCGGCGCGCCCTCGTCGGACAGCGCCAGCAGCACTATGACCTGCACCCCCGACCCGGTCAGGGCGGAGATCCGGCGCAGCATCTCGTCACGCACTCCGCCCTCGTACAGGTCACTGATCAGCACCACGATCGTCTCCCGCGGCCGGGTGATCAGGCCCTGCGCGTAGGCGATTGCCCGGTTGATGTCCGTACCGCCGCCGAGCTGTGTACCGAAAAGGACATCAACCGGGTCGGCCAGCTTGTCGGTCAGGTCGGCCACCGCGGTGTCGAAGACCACCAAGGAGGTACGCAGGGAGCGCATCGACGCGAGTACCGCGGAGAACACGCTGGCGTACACCACCGATGCGGCCATCGAACCGGACTGGTCAACCAGCAACACGATTTCTCGCTGCACCGCGGTGGTTCTGCGGCCGTACCCGATAAGTCGCTCGGGTACGACGGTGCCGATGGCCGGCTGGTAGTGCCGCAGGTTGGCGCGGATCGTCCGGGCCCAGTCGATGTCGCCATGCCGCGGGCGGTTGACCCGCGCGGCGCGGTTGACGGCACCGTTCAGCGCGGACCGGGTGCGTTGCGCCACCCGCCGCTCCAGATCCGCGACCACCTTCGCCACCACCGCCCGGGCGGCCCGCTTGCTGCGCTCGGGCATCACCCGGTTGAGGCTGAGCAGCGTCCCGACCAGGTGGATGTCCGGCTCGACGGCGTCCAGCATCTCCGGTTCGAGCAACATCCGGGCCAGGTTGAGCCGTTCGATCGCGTCCGCCTGCATCACCTGGACGACGGTCGACGGGAAGTACCGGCGGATGTCGCCCAGCCACCGGGCCACCCGGGGAGCCGACGCGTTGAGGCCACCGCCCCGGCCGGCGCGCTCGTCGCCGGTCGGGTCCCGGTCGAAGTCGTACAACGCGGCCAGCGCGGCATCGATCGACGCGTCGCCACCGCCGAGCCGGTATCCGGTGCCCTCGCCGTCCGGGGTTCCGCCCAGGGCCAGCCGCCAGCGGCGGGCCCGCTCGGCATCCGGCGATGTCATCTGCGGTGCCAACCTAGCAGCGCGGCCACGGTCGGCATCACGAGTTCGCCCCGCTCGTCGTCCACGCCGTCGCGGTCGCCGGCGGCACGGCCCCCGCCCGCATCGCCGAGGCGTACCGCGCGCTCACCGATCTGCCGGCGTTGCGGTGCCGGGTACTCGCTGAACGTCCGGCGCAGCAGCGGCAGAACCTCGA
>DASRRF010000010.1:0-5921 GCA_035695905.1 Micromonosporaceae bacterium
GCCAACCCCCGTTGCGGGAAACGAACCCGCAACCTAACCGGGCGGTGCCGGCGGGGTCAAATAATTACGGCGACCGACCCAGGGCGGCAGTATTCCTTCACGCCTCAGCCGCGGCCATAGACCGGGATCGCCGCCCCGCTGGTCGCCACGGAGTCGTCGCCGGCCAGGAACCGGATTATCCGGGCGATATCCACCGGCGTCACCCAGCGGGTGAAGTCCGCGTCCGGCTGGGCGGCCCGGTTCGCCGGAGTGTCAATCACACTCGGCAGCACGGCGTTGCAGCGTACCCCCTGATGTTTGTATTCGACCGCGACGGCCTGCGCGAAGGCGATGACCGCGGCCTTGGCCACGACGTAGCCGGCCGCCCCCGGAAACGGGGCGAGCGCAGCACGTGAACCGACACACACCACCGAACCACCGCCGGCGGCAATCATGGGTGGGATCGCCGCCTGGGTCATCAGGTAGGTCGGGCGCAGGTTCAAACGCAGCATGGCGTCGAAGTCCTCGACCGGCGTCTCGTGCACCCGCCCGCCGGCGGCGTACCCGCCGACCAGATTCACCAATGCCTTCAGCGGTGCGTCCGCGGCGGCGGCCGCCCGCTGCACCAAGGAACCGACGGCCTGCGCATCGAACAGGTCGGCCTGGACGAGCTCGAGCCGCTCGTGCCGGGCAACCCGGGTCAGCTCGCGCTCCTCGATCCACGGGACCACGACCCGCCAGCCGTCGTCGAGGAACCCGCCGGTGACCGCCGCACCGAGGCCACCCGTCCCGCCGGTTACCACCACTGTCCGGTTGTGTACCACGGCATCTGAGCGTACTCACCTGCGATGATCGGTGGATGGACGCACGGCGGATCGCCGACGAGGTGTTGTTTCCGGCCGCGGCGCAGGTCGATGCGACCGGCCGGATTCCGGCCAGCCACTTCGACCTGCTGGCCGCGCAGGGCTGGTACGGCAGAACCGACTCGCTGACCGGAGCGGCCTCGCTGACCGGCGCAGTCGAGACCCTGGCCAGCGGCTGCCTGAGCACCACGTTCGTCTGGCTGCAGCATTTCGGCGCGCTCCGTGCGGCCGGCGGATCCGAGACGCCGGGCCTGCGCGAGCGCTGGCTTGCCCCGCTGGCGGGCGGGCAGCGGCGGGCGGGTATCGCGCTGGGTGCGCTGCGTCCCGGCCCGCCATCGGTACGCGCGACTCCGGTCGGTGGCGGCTACGTCATTGACGGCACCGCGCCGTGGGTGACCGGCTGGGGATACGTGGACACGCTGCTCACCGCGGCCCGTACGGCGGATGGCACGATAGTCTGGGCGCTGCTCGACGCGGTCGAGGACGCCAGGTTGACGGTGACCGCGCTCAACCTTGCCGCGGTGAACGCGAGCCGGACTGTCCACATCAGACTCGACGGGTACCCGGTGCCCGCGGATCGGGTCACCGGCACGCTGCCGTACGCCGAGTGGCCCGAACGCGACGCCGCCGGGCTGCGGCTCAACGGCTCGCTGGCGCTGGGTGTGGTGGACCGGTGCCGCCGGCTGGGCCGGCTCGACCGGCTGGAGCCGGAGCTGGCCGCCTGCCGGTCCACTCTGGACACCGCGACGCCGCAGACCATGCCGGCGGCCCGGGCTGCCGCGTCGGCGCTCGCGATGCGTGCCGCGAGCGCGCTGATGGTCAGCGCCGGCGCCCGCGGCATCCTCGCCGGGGAGCACGCCGAACGCCTGATCCGGGAGGCCGCGTTCCTGCTGGTATTCGGCAGCCGGCCGGGGATCCGGCAAGCTCTGTCGGACCTTGTCTAGCGCAGCGCCGCCAACGCGTCGCGGATCTCCGGAGGTACCGGGACCGGCCGGCGGGTCTGCCGGTCGACATACACGTGTACGAACTCGCCGAGCCCGGCGGGTTCGGTGTCCTCGTTGCGGAACAGCCCGACCGCGTACCGGACGCTGGAGGTGCCCAGCCGCACAAGCCGCAGCCCGGCGGTGACCTCATCCGGGAAGCTGAGCGGGGCGAGGAACCGGCAACTGGTCTCCGCGACGACCCCGATCGCCGGTAGCGCACGGATGTCCGTACCGGTGGCCTCGATCAGCCAGCCGTTCACCGCGGTGTCGAAGTACGCGTAGTACACCACGTTGTTCACGTGGCCGTAGACGTCGTTGTCCGCCCAGCGGGTCGTGATGAGACGGAGGATGGGGAAGTCGGCCCGGCTCGCGGAATCGGTCATAGGAGTGACAGTATCGAGCCCGTGAAGACGCGTGCCGCGGTGCTCACCCAGGTCGGTGGGCCGCTGGTGGTGGCCGAGCTGGACCTGGCCGGGCCGGGGGAGGGCGAAGTGCTCGTCCGGATCGAAGCGGCCGGAGTGTGCCACTCCGATCTGTCCGTTGTGGACGGTAGCCGGATCCGCCCGCTGCCGATGGCGCTCGGCCACGAGGCCGCCGGTGTCGTGGTCGAGGTCGGCGCAGGCGTGGCCGACATCCACCCCGGCGACCATGTCGTGCTGGTGTTCGTACCCGCCTGCGGCGTATGTGTGTACTGCAGCGCGGGTACGCCGGCACTGTGCGAGCGTGGCGCGGCCGCGAACGGCGCTGGCACGCTGCTGCGCGGCGAACGGCGGCTGCGCTGGGAGGGCGACGAGGTGCACCACCATCTCGGCGTCTCGGCGTTCAGCGAGCACGCGGTGGTGGACCGGGCGTCCATTGTGGTCATCGACCGCGATGTGCCGTGGGACGTTGCGGCGCTGTTCGGGTGCGCGCTGCTGACCGGAGTCGGCGCGATTCTCAACACCGCACGGGTACGCCCCGGCGAGTCGGTCGCCGTCTTCGGGCTCGGCGGGGTCGGGCTCTCCGCCGTGCTCGGCGCCGCCCTCGCCGGCGCATACCCATTGGTGGCGGTCGACCCGGTGGCCGCCAAGCGCGAGTTGGCCCGGCAGCTCGGGGCGACGCACGCGCTGGGTCCCGCGGATCCGTGGCCCACCGAGCTTTCCGGCGGTGTGCGGTACGCGATCGAGGCGGTCGGCAACGCCGCCGTACTCGCCGCCGCGTACGGGGCGACCGGGCGCGGTGGTATGACGGTCGCGGTCGGCCTGCCGCATCCGTCCGCGCAGTTGCAGATCCCCGCGCTGTCACTGGTCGCCGACGCGAAGACGCTCACCGGCTGCTATCTGGGGTCGGCCGCGCCGCAACGCGACATTCCCCGGCTCGTGTCGCTGTGGCGGGCCGGCCGGCTGCCGGTCGAGCGGCTGCTCACCGCGACCCTCACGCTCGACGACATCAACGACGCGATGGACCGGCTGGCCGACGGTACGGCGGTGCGCCAGGTGATCCGGCCGCACGTACGCCGGTGAACCCGGGTTAGCGTGGATGCGGTGAGAGCCCGCGATCCGGGCCGTGCCGCGTGGTTCGACAGGCTACCGTTGCGGCCCGCTGACGAGGTCGTATGCGACTCCGCCGGGCCGATACGCGGTCAGCAGGTTGAGATCGGGGTCGAAGCTGATGCTCCACCGTCCCTCATGGACTAACCAGTGATGAAAGGCGCACAGCAGCACCAGATTGCGCAGTGCAGTCGGGCCGTGACGTGCCCAGTGGGTGATGTGGTGAGCGTCGGTGGCGGCCGGTGGCTTGTCGCAGCCAGGAAAGCGACAACCCTTGTCCCGTAGGGCCAACGCCCGCCGCATCCCGGTGGGTACCAGCCGGCTCTGACGCCCGATGTCGAGCGGCTCGCCAACCGAGTTGAGCACTGCGGGGATCACGCCACAGTCGCAGGCCAACCGCCGGGCGGTCTCCGCGCAGATCGGCTGGCCACTCTCGCCGAGCAGTCCCGCGTCGTGTCCGGGCGTGCCGCGTAACGCGTCAAGCGCGACGGTGATGGTCACCTGCGGTCGCGGAACCGTGGCCGGCGGGTTCGCGATGGCAGCGCGGCACAGGTCGGCAAGGCCGTCCACGCTGCGTTGCCCGGGCGTACGTCCATCGGCGAACGACGGTGGGGAGGTGAACGCCGCCAGCGCGTCCAACAGCAGGTCGCCGGTCACCGGATCCAGGACGCCTTGCACGGCGACCGCGCCTTGGAACGTGCGGGCCACATTCAGCCAACGGTCGCGATGCTGACGGGCCTGGCGCTCTTCCTCCCCGTCCGGGTCGACGCGCTCGCGGAGCAGCCTGGCCAGGCGCCATACGGCTGCTGGCGGCTGCGAACGGGCCTCGTCAAGAAGCAACTTCTCCGCGCCGCCCGCCGTCGCCTCCGGGCCGAGGTCCTTGCTCGCCTGGCAGATTGCCGCGACGTGATCGACCGAGATCTCCCCGGCGGCAAACGCCGTCAAGGTGTCCGGCAGATCCGAGAGTCCTTGTGTGAGCTGCACCTGTCGCGCGGCGGGGCGGGCGTCCAGCCGGAGCCGACGCCGCAGAAATGCCTGGGTGGAGCCGAACCCATCGGCGAACGCGGCGCCCCGGGCATGCACGGCGGCAACGTCTCGGCTAACCAAGGCCTGCAGGCGGCAGAGCCGCGTCTGCACTTGCGCTGCTCGCTGGGTCACGCCGAGATCAGGCAAGTCCGCCGGATCCGCGGCGGCAAGGGCGTCGATCGCCGCGTCGAGCGCCGCCAGAACGCCGATCGAACTCATGTACGAATCCTACCCAGCGCCCGCCATGAACACCAGAACATTCCACAGTGGACAACGCGATGCTGCGATCGCGGACGGCGCTACCGATCGTGACGGCCCACTGATATGCGTGTGTAGGGCACTGTCCGATTTAGACGGTGAGGGTGTTGATTCCGGTAGATGTGGACCTGGGGGTATGTGGGACCGGCAGAACTGCGTCTGCGGGCATCGACTTTCGGAAGGGGGCTTGACATACGCCCGTCGATGTCCACCTGCCGGAGCCGAAGTCGCGTCCGCCATACGGGGGAGGTCACGATGCGTGATTGGTCTGTTCGTGGGTTCTGTTCTGCCGCCGGTGTGAGCCTGCGATTGCGGCGCTGCACCACCGGCCGCCTCCTGATCGTCGGTACTGCCTGTGCGGTGTTGTTGCCGCTGGTGGGCGAGGCTCCTGCCCGGCCCGCTTCGGCTGAGGCCGTCAGCCAGTCGCCGGCGGGTCCGTTGTCGCGGCCGGATGAGGCGGCGGCGCTGGTCACGGCGCGGTTGACGGGTAAGCCGGTGGCTGGAATGTCACCACGGCTCAGCGTATTGGCGGTGGTTGGCTCGGCGTTTGCATCCGGAGTCATCGTCACGGCTGGGGACTGGAAGGTGCGTGCTTCGGCAACAGGCTCACGAGGAGGGTGCCTCTAGCATGCAGCGGACACCGACAGCGAGCCGAGTCCTATGCGCCGTGGGTTTCGCGGTGTGGCTCACGACCGGTATCCTGTGGTTCGCCGATGCGGTGTCGGGCTGGATTACGTGGCTTGGCAACGGTGTTCTGATGGCTTGCGGAACCCTTGCACTCAGAAAGATGATGAAGGACAAGGTTGATCGTGACTCTCCGCCGTAGGGGGACCGTTGCTGGGTTCCTCGACGTCACCGGTGAACGCGCGCGGTCCTGGACCAACACCGACATGGTGCTGCAGCAGCGCCGTGCCCGACAGTCGACCCTCGGCGCTCCGGTACCTAGAAGATGATCACTCGAAGTCGCGTATTGTTCACCCTCGGCTTCACGGCCTCGTTCAGCGCCGGCTTCCTATGGATCACCCAGATTGCACACTACAGCTGGGTCCTGTTTGTCGGCAGTCTCATCCTGGCGGCGTGTGCGACCGCCGCAATGCGCACGAAGACTGACGACACTCTCGACGGAGCAGGCGGATGAGCATACCGGAGTGGTTGGGGCTGGTCGACCGAACGCCGTCACGCGCCACCAGCATCCTGTCGCTCGCCGTCATCATCGCGGCGGTTGTGCTCGGCGGAATCCCCGGCCTGTTCCTGGGAATGACGCTCGGCGCCGTTCTCCGTTG
>DASRRF010000011.1:0-2883 GCA_035695905.1 Micromonosporaceae bacterium
TCATGGTGACCTACCCGTCCACCCACGGCGTCTACGAGACCGGGATCGCCCAGCTGTGCGCGAGGGTGCACGACGCCGGCGGCCAGGTCTACGTGGACGGGGCGAACCTCAACGCCCTGTTGGGGTACGCCAAACCGGGCAAGTTCGGCGCGGACGTGTCACACCTGAACCTGCACAAGACGTTCTGCATCCCACACGGCGGCGGCGGGCCGGGGGTCGGGCCCGTCGGCGTCCGCGCGCACCTGGCCGGGTACCTGCCCACCGCGATCTCCTCGGCGCCGTACGGCTCGGCCGGCATCCTGCCGATCCCGTGGGCATACCTGCGGTTGATGGGGCCGGACGGGCTGACCAGGGCGACCGCCGTCGCGGTGCTGGCCGCGAACTACGTGGCGGCCCGGCTGCGGGACCACTTCCCGGTGCTGTACGCCGGCAACAAGGGCCTGGTCGCGCACGAGTGCATCATCGACCTGCGGGCGCTGACCAAGCAGACCGGCGTGAGCGTGGACGACGTGGCCAAGCGGCTGATCGACTACGGCTTCCACGCGCCGACGATGTCGTTCCCGGTGGCCGGGACGCTGATGGTCGAGCCGACCGAGAGCGAGGACACCGCGGAGCTGGACCGGTTCGTCGACGCGATGATCGCGATCCGCGCGGAGATCGACAAGGTCGGCTCAGGACAGTGGCCGGCGGGGGACAACCCGCTGGCGAACGCGCCGCACACCGCGGCGATGGTCTGCGGGGATAGCTGGCAGCACCCGTACCCGCGTTCGGTGGCGGCGTACCCGGCCGGCGCCGGCTCGGCTAAGTACTGGCCGCCGGTACGCCGGATCGACGGTGCGTACGGCGACCGCCACCTGGTCTGCGCCTGCCCGCCCCCGGACGCCTATGAGGGCTAGCAATTCGGCTGGCGCCCGCGGCCCGCTGGCGCCACCAAGCGTAGGGAGCGAAGCGACCGAAGCGACTGGCGCCTACAGGGCGGGAACAGGGCGCGAGCCCGCGCCGGCTCCGCCGGCGCCAGCCAGCACCGCGTTGCGGGCGTTCGGGATGTGCGGTGCTGGGCCGCGGTGCGGGGCGATTGTGCTGCCGTCGGGCAGTAACTCGCCGGTATCGTCAAAGATGATCACGCCGTTACAGAGCAGACTCCAGCCCTGTTCCGGGAACGACGAGAGCACCCGGGCCGCGTCCCGGTCGACGGCGTCCGCCGCCGGGCATGGGGGCTGGTGCATACAACACATGGGGGATTCTCCGGTTATGACGTTTGTGCTGGGTATCACATGAACAGTGACGCACGCTACCAGGGCGAACGACGCAACTTCGAGCAGGTAACGGCATCAACTCGGGAGAATCGGCCCTTCGGATGATGACCTTTGGCCCACTCGTCCCGGACACCCTAGTACGGGCGCCCGGTATGCCCCCCGGTTCTCCGGTGACCTGCGTCGACCGGTTGTGGGAGCGTTCCCGGCTGGAGTGGCGGCTGGGGGACCCGGGGGAGCCGGCCGAACTCCTGGCCGCCTTTCTTGCCGAGCTCGGCCTGTTCGCCGGCTCGCCGGCGCGGGGTGGGGGTCCGGCGCCGGCGAGCGGTCCAGCGCCGGGTGGAGGTCCGACGCCGGGTGGACATGGGGATAGCGGCGTGTGCGGTGCCGCGGTGCTGATCTCGGCCGCTGCCGCGGCCCGGATCGCCGGCGCGCCGACCGGACCTCCGACCCCGGCGCCGGCCGTACCCGATGTGGTTGCTGTCGGGTATGAGCATGGTGCGCGCCGCCCAGCCGGCGAGCGACCGGGAAAACCCTGGGCGCTCGGCGCCTGGGTGCCGACCTGGCGACCGGCGGAGCACGCCGCCGCGGTGTCCGCGGTGCGGGCCGCGATCGCCCGCGGCGACGTGTACCAGGTCAACGTCGTCGGGCACGGCTCGGCCGCCTACCGCGGCGACCCGCTGCCGGCTCTGCACCGGGCCACCAGGCTGCCCGGTACCCGCTACGCCGGCCTGCTCACCGGCGCCGGGTGGGCGGTGGCCTGCGCATCCCCGGAGACGCTCGTGCAGGTACGGGGCGACCGGGTGAGCACCGCGCCGATCAAGGGCACCCGGCCGGCGACCGCGGCGGGCCGGGCCGAGCTGCTCGGGTCGGCGAAGGAGCGGGCCGAGCACGTGATGATCGTGGATCTGGCCCGCAACGACCTGGGCCGGGTGGCCCGTACCGGCTCGGTACGGGTGGACCGGCTGTACGCCGTACGCCGGTGGTGCGACCTGTGGCAGGCCGAGTCGGTGGTGTCCGCGCGGCTGGCCGGCGGCGTCGGGCTGGCCGAACTGCTGTCCGCGGTGTGCCCGGGCGGCTCGGTGACCGGGGCGCCCAAGCTCGCCGCGCTGGCGCAGATCGCCGGGCTGGAGCCGGTCGGCCGCGGACCGGCGATGGGCGCGCTCGGCTGGGTCGGGACCGGCGGGCTGGACCTCGGCCTGACCATCCGTACTGTGGCCGCGGACGGCCAGCGGCTGCACCTGTGGGCCGGCGGCGGCATCACCTGGGACAGCGACCCGCTGGCCGAGGTGGCCGAGGCCGACGCGAAGGCCGCGCCGCTGCGCTCAGCTCTGGCTGAACACCGCGGACAGCAGCACCTGGTTGATGTCGAAGGCCTCGCGGGACTCGAACGCTAGGCCGCCGCTGATCCGGGAGATCTCCTGCAGGATCTCGTAGTCCACCTGCTCGCCGAGGCCGACCGTGGTGACCGACACCTGCTTGCTGGCGTCCGCCGCGTTCTTGGTCAGCTGTTGCTTGAGCTGGTCGAAGGTGAGCCCGCCGGTGGGGTCGTCGTTCTTGCCGTCGGTCATCACCACGACCAGGTTGACCGCGTCCTTCTGGTAGTTGTCCAGCAGGCTCTTCTGTGCGG
>DASRRF010000012.1:0-7590 GCA_035695905.1 Micromonosporaceae bacterium
GCCGCGACGGCCGGGCGCTCTACCTCGCCGACGACCCGGCGGCCCGGCGGGCCAACATCGAAGCGTTCTCCGCCAAGGACGCCGGCGCGTACGACCGTTGGCAGGAGTGGCTGGCCGGACTGGGCGGCATCGTCGGCCCGCTGCTCGGCACGATCCCGCCGAAGTTGGGCTCGCACCGGATCAGGGACCTTGCCGGCCAGCTCGGGCTGCTGCGGACCGCCCGCAAGATCGACGTACGGGCCGCGTACGACCTCACGAAGTTGTTCACGGCCAGCGTGGCCGACCTGGTCGAGGAGCGCTTCGAGTCGGACGCGATGCGCGGCGTACTCAGCGTGTCCGGGGTCATCGGCACCTGGGCCGGCCCGCGTAGCGCCGGCACCGCGTACGTCATGCTGCACCACCACATCGGCGAGGCGGCGTGGGGCTTCCCGCGCGGCGGGATGGGCGCGGTCACCGGCGCGATGGCCGGCGCCGCGCGCGCCTTCGGGGCGCAGATCCGCACCGGCGCACCGGTCGGCCGGATCGATGTCCACAATGGACGCGTGGCCGGCGTGACGCTGGAGAACGGCGACCCGCTCACCGCAAACACGGTGATCACCACGGTCCACCCGCGGATCGCGTTCCTGCAACTGCTTGACCGCAACGAGCTGCCGGCGGACTTCGTCCAGGACATCGAAGGCTGGCAGTCCCGCTCGGGCACCGTGAAGGTCAACCTCGCGGTCGACCGGCTGCCCACGTTCACCGCGCACCCCGATTTCGACCCGCAGGTGTACGGCGGCACGATCGTCCTCGCCGAGTCGCTGGACGATCTCGAAACCGCGTACCACGACGCGGTCGGCGGGAGACCGGCCACCCTGCCGTTCGCCGACATCTGCATCCCGAGCGTTTTCGACCCGACGCTGGCGCCCGACGGCAAACACGTGGTGAGCGCGTTCACCCAGTGGGTACCGCACGACTACGCGGCCGCCCCACGCGCCGCCGAGCTGGCCGCGTACGCCGACCGGCTGGTCGCCCGGATCGAAGCCGTGGCGCCGGGATTCACCAGCTCCGTGCTCGGCCGCCAGGTCATCGGCCCGCATGAGATGCAGCAGGAGTACGGACTGATCGGCGGCAACATATTCCACGGCGAGCTGACCGCGGGACAGATGTTCCACTGCCGCCCAGCGGCCGGCTACGCGGATCTTCGTACCCCGGTAAGGGGTTTGTACCAGGCGGGCTCGGCCACCCACGGCGGCGGTGGGGTCACCGGCATCCCCGGCCGCAACGTGGTACGCCAGATCCTGCGGGACCACGGCCGGCGGTGGCGTGGCTAGGCTGGGCCAACCTACGACCTGGGAGATGGGATGCCGGACGAGACCGTGGAATGGGGCAGCGAGCTACCGGAGCCGCCCTGGCTGCGGCGCGCCTACCGGGCCGGGCTGATGCCGGTGCTGGCCGGCCTGGGTTTCGCCGGAGTGCTCGTCGCCGAGCTGCTGCCCTGGCTCAAGCTGGAGGTCAAGGACAGCGTCAACCTCAACCCGGAGCTGCGCGCCCGGATCGAAGCGAGCCAGCACCTGGGCCAGCTGTTCGTCTGGCAGACCTTCGCGTACTACATCGTGATCGTCGTGCTCTTCGCGCTGGCCGGCTCCGCGCTGCTCGGTGGGTCGGCGGCCCGGCGGTGGGCCGCGGCGGCCGGGTTGGGTACGACGGCGGGCATCGCCGTGCTGCTGACCAGCGTCTTCGTCGTGCTGGAAAGCCCGCAGGGGGCGAGTGGGAACCTCGGCTTCGTCGAAGGCGACACCGTCAGCCATCACGTCGGATCCGGCTTCTACCTTGCCGTCGCCGGGTTCCTGCTCACCGCCGCCGGCTTCCGTGACATGATGCGGGCATGGCGCCCGACGCCATTCCCATCGATCTAACCGCCGAGGTCGGTGCGACCGGCGACGTGGTGGCGTGGGGCGATGAGGGCGTGCCGCGCCAGACCATGCCGGCCGTGCTGCGCCGCCTCGGCCTTCGCGAGCACCAGCTGCCGCAGGCGACGGCCGGCGGCGGTGCCGCCCTGGTCGGGATCTCGATGCTGGCCAACTGGCAGACCACCACCGGCTCCGGCGCTGGCGGCCGCCCGTTTCAGGTCACCAGTACGGTCGCGGACCTGGCGGCATGGGGTAGCGGGTACACGATCGGCTTGATGGGCCTGTTCGCGCTGACCGCGATCGCGCTCTTCGGCTCGCCGACGGTGAGCCGGCAGGCCCGGGTGGCCGGGCTCGGCTGGGCCGGCGGCGTGCTCGGACTGCTCGTCGCGACCGCGGTGAACCTCCGGAACACCAGCATCGTCCTGCACTACTCGTACGTCCTGGCGCCGGGCAGCGAAGCCGAGTACAAGCTCGCGTACGGCCCGGGTCCGTTCTTCGCGCTGGCCGGTGTCGGCGCGATCGCGGCAGCGTTGTACCTGACCCGGGGTGACCCCGGGCCGGGCGTCCAAGCACCGACGATAAGCGCAGCGCCGCCGATCGCAGCGCCGCCGACGATCACCGCTCCGCCGACGATCACCGCGCGCGCCGCCGGTGGACCGGCCGACCTCACCGTCGCGCCAGCGGCACCGTTTGCCCATCCGGATATGTGGGCCGGCCGGTAACCACCCCGGGTACGCTCACGTCTCGTGATTGACCTGCGCCTGCTCCGCGAAGACCCCGATCTGGTACGCGCCAGCCAGCAGGCCCGCGGCGAGTCCGTACCCCTGGTCGACGAGCTGCTCGGCGCGGACGAGGCCCGGCGGGCGGCGGTGCAGCACTTCGAGTCGCTGCGGGCCGAGCAGAAGCAGCTGTCCGCCCGGGTACCCAGAGCCGCCGGCGAGGAGAGGGCCGAGCTGCTGCGCCGTACCAAGGAGCTCGCGGCCACGGTCAAGGAGGCGGAGGCCGCGGTTGCGAAGGCCGACGCGGATCTACGCGCCGCACACCTGGCGATCTCGAACGTGGTCGAACCGGGTACGCCGGCCGGCGGCGAGGACGACTACGTGGTGCTGCGCGAGGTCGGCGCGCGCCCCGATATCGAGAACCCGAAGGACCACGTCGAGCTCGGCGAGGGCCTGGGCGCGGTCGACCTCGAACGCGGCGCGAAGGTCGCCGGCAGCCGGTTCTACTACCTCACCGGGGTCGGCGCGCTGCTCCAGTTCGGGCTGCTCCAGCTCGCCATCCAGCAGGCCGTGGCGGCCGGGTTCACCCCGATGGTCCCTCCGGTACTGGTCAAGCCGGAGTCAATGGAGGGCACCGGGTTCCTCGGCGCGCACGCGAGCGAGGTCTACCGGCTCGAAGCCGACGATCTCTACCTGGTCGGTACCAGCGAAGTGCCGCTCGCCGCGTACCACTCCGGTGAGATCCTCGACCTCGACGGACCGCGCCGGTACGCGGCCTGGTCGTCCTGCTTCCGCCGGGAGGCCGGGTCGTACGGCAAGGACGTCCACGGCATCATCCGGGTGCACCAGTTCGACAAGGTGGAGATGTTCTCGTTCTGCCGGCCCGAGGAGGCCGCAGCCGAACACCTGCGGCTGCTCGCCTGGGAGGAGGAGATGCTGGCCAAGGTCGAGGTGCCGTACCGGGTGATCGACGTCGCGGCCGGGGATCTGGGCAGCAGCGCGGCGCGCAAGTACGACTGCGAGGGCTGGGTACCGTCGCAGCGCCGCTACCGCGAGCTGACCAGCACCTCGAACTGCACGACGTTCCAGGCCCGCCGGCTGAACATCCGTTACCGGGGCGCCGACGGCAAGCCGCAGACCGCGGCGACGCTGAACGGCACGCTCGCCACGACCCGGTGGATCGTCGCGATCCTGGAGAACCACCAGCAGCCGGACGGCTCGGTACGGGTACCCGCGGCTCTGCGACCCTGGCTCGCCGGCAGGGACCTGCTGGAAGCGCGGCCGTAGTTCGCCCTCCTGGAGTACCCTGGCTCACCCACCGTCCAGGAGGTGAAGATGCCGCGACCAGGGCTCCCGAAGCTCATCGCGACCGACCTCGACGGCACGCTGGTGCGCTCGGACGACACGGTGTCTCCGTACACCCATGAGGTTCTTGACCGGGTACGGGCGGCCGGCATCCCGATCGTCGGCGCGACCGGCCGCGGTCCCCGGCTGACCGAGTTGACCCGCAACGACATCCGCGCGGCCGATTACCTCGTGCTGGCTGGCGGGGGCCGAGTCACTGACCTGACCGATCTCGACGCCGGCCCGGTGACGCTGCGCGACGAGCGGCTGGACGGGCACGTGCTCGCGCACCTGATCAACGAGCTGGAGTCCGCGGTCGGTCCGCTCACCGTGCTGGTCGAGGCGCTGGACGAGCAGAACGCGCCGTTGTGGGGCGATCCCGACCCGGCCTGGCGGTACCCGGATGACTTGCAGGTACGGCCGCGCGCGGAGTCGATGAGCGGCCGCGTGATCAAGGGGTTCGCCCGTACCGCGGACCACGATGTCGACAGCCTGCTCGCCGCGGCGCGGCGCATCGTGCCGGCCACGCTGGCCACGGTCACCCAGGCCGGGCTCGGGTTCATCGAGATCCTGCCGCCGGGCGTGGACAAGGCGAGCGGCCTGGCCGTGGTCGCCGCGTCGCTCGGCGTGGACCCGGCCGAGGTACTCGTCTTCGGTGACATGCCCAACGACGTACCGATGTTCCACTGGGCCGGGTGGGCGCGGGTCGCCGTGGCCAACGCCCATCCGAGCGTGCTGGACCTGGCCGACGAGATCACGCTCAGCAACGACGAGGACGGCGTCGCGGTCTGGCTCGACCGGCTGCTGTCCCGCTAGCCGCCGGTCCTCGCCGCCGGTCCTCACCGCCGGCCGCCGCCGAGCAGCGGGTGGTGATATCCATCTCGAAGGCAGATATCAGCGTGGACGGCAAATACCCCAGTCCGGTGGGATTACGGACCCGAACGGTTGTTGCGTAAGCGCACTGATATCTGGTCCCGAGATAGATATCGGCCCACCCTTCGTGTGGGCTCGGCGGGACGCGTCAGAGGTACTGGCCGGTGCGGTTCTGGCCGTCCGCCGGGGCCTGCTGACCGGGCATGCCCGGCATGCCGGGCGGGAGCATGCCGGGCGCCATCGGCAGCGCGGGTACCCCCCGGCGCATCTGCTCGAGCTGCAGCCGGGCCGCCATCTGCTGCGCGACCAGGGCGGCCTGGATGCCGTGGAACAACCCCTCCAGCCAGCCCACCAGCTGGGCCTGGGCGATCCGCAGCTCGGGCTCGCTCGGCGTCACGCCCTCCTGGAACGGCAGCGAAAGGCGCTCCAGCTCGTCGTGCAGCTCCGGGGCGAGCCCGTCCTCCAGCTCGGCGATCGACCGCTTGTGGATCTCGGTGAGGCGCTGCCGGCTAGCCTCGTCCAGCGGCGCCGCCCGTACCTCCTCCAGCAGTTGTTTGATCATGCTGCCGATCCGCATCACCTTGGCCGGCTGCTCGATCAGCCGGGCCGGGTCCTCGGCGTCGACGTCACCCGAGTCGGGCATCTCGACAGTGCCCACCGGACGCCCATCGGGGCCGACCACGAACACGGTGCGCTGCTGCTCTTCGTTCTCCGACTGCTTCGGGTCGTCCTGCATGCCTTCCATCCTCGCGCATCTCAGCGGAACCGGCCGAAGTCGGGCGCGCGCTTCTCGGCGAACGCAGCCGCGCCCTCAGCCGCCTCCTCCGTGTGTACGTACAGATCAAGCCCGTCGAACGCCAGATGGGACAGACCACCGAGGTGGTCTGTGTCGGCGTTGAACGAGTGCTTGAGAAAGCGTAGAGCGGTTGGTGAGTATGCCGCGATCCGCCGGCCCCAGCCCAGCGCGGTCGGCAGCACCTCCGGCCCGGGTACCACCGCGTTGACCAGGCCCCAGGACAGCGCGGTCGGCGCATCGACCTGGTCCAGCAGGAACCACATCTGCCGGGCCCGCTTCTCGCCGATCACCCGGGCCAGGTACGCCGAACCGAAGCCTGCGTCGAACGAGCCCACCCGCGGGCCGGTCTGCCCGAACCGGGCGTGCTCGGCGGCGACGGTCAGGTCGCAGAGCACATGCAGTACGTGGCCGCCGCCGATGGCCGCCCCGTTGACCGCCGCGATGACCGGTTTCGGCACATCGCGGATGATCCGGTGCAAACGTTCGATCTCGAACGTGCCCCACTCGGTCGGCCCGTACCCGCCGGTCTCGGCCCGCTCCTTGACGTCCCCGCCGGCGCAGAACGCCCGGTCCCCGGCGCCGGTGAGCACCACGGCGGCCACCTCCCGGGCGGACCACGCGGTCTTGAACGCGTGGATCAGCTCGTCGACGGTACGGCCACGGAACGCGTTCATCCGGTCCGGACGATCGATCGTGATGACCGCGACGCCGCCCTCGGCCACCTCGTACCGCACGTCGGTGTACTCCACGATTCCCTCCCGCAGTCATGCGCAGGGTTTACGATCGTCAACAGAACACGATACCGTCAGCCGGTGACCGACCCGCGCGAGGTGCTCAGCCGCCCCGCACCCCCGCCTGACCTGGTGCTGCGCTACGGCGACGGCCCGGACCACGTGATCGACGTACGGCTGCCCGACCGGCAGGCCGGCCCGCTGGTCATCTTCGTACACGGCGGGTTCTGGCGCGCCGCCTGGGACCGTACCAACGCGGGCAGCGGGCCGCTCTCGGCGGACCTGGTGGCGCGCGGGTTCCCGGTTGCCGCAATCGAGTTCCGCCGGGTGGGTCAGCCCGGCGGTGGCTGGCCGGGCACGTTCGACGACGTGGCGCGTGCGATCCGGGCCACCCCCGAACTGCTGCGCGCCGAGTCACCCGGGCTGGACGTCGAGGCGCCGATCGTGGCCGGGCACTCCGCGGGTGGCCAGCTCGCCCTGTGGTACGCGGTGGAACAGCCGGACGCGATCGGCGGGGTACTCGCGCTCGCCCCGGTGGCCGACCTGGCCTCCGCGTACCACCGCGGGACCGGGGACAACGCGGTGGCCGAACTGCTCGGCGGCGGCCCGGACGAGGTGGCCGACCGCTATGCGCGGGCCGATCCGATGGCTCGCGCCCGACCGGACGTGCCGACCGAGCTCGTCCACGGCACCGAGGACGACCGCGTCCCGGTGGACCTGTCCCGCGGGTACGCCACCACGAAAGGCGTACCCCTGCGGGAGCTTGCCGGCATCGACCACTTCGGGGTCATCGACCCCGAGTCGGCAGCGTGGCCGGCCGTGCTGGCGGCGCTGGACACATTGACGGGGAGCGTACAAAGGCGATAGAACGCCACAGGATCAGATTTTCTGGTCCTTCTTGTTGTTGGGGAGGAACGAAACGGTGTCCCAGCTAGACCGACGGCAAGCCTTGAAACTCTTCGCCGGCGTCGGCGCGGCCGCGGCGGTGCCCGGCCTCGCCGCGTGCAGCGGATCGAGCCTGTCCGGTAACAACACCAACCAGCCGTCCGGCCCGGTGAAGATCGGCCTGCTCGTACCGCAGTCCGGCGTCTATAAAGTGATCGGCGACGATCTCACCCAGGGCTTCAAGCTCTATCTGCAACTGCACGGCGAGAAGCTGGGCGGGCGCACGGTCGAGCTGGTCTTCGCCGACGAGGGCGAGACCGGCGACTCCGGCAAGGCGGCCGCGGAGAAGC
>DASRRF010000013.1:0-2107 GCA_035695905.1 Micromonosporaceae bacterium
TGCCCGGTGGCTCGGCCAGCAGCACCATACGCCCCGGGCCGCTCTCCGAGGACATCGCCGGCGCCGGCTTCAGCGTGTGCTGCTCCGGCATGGCGAACAGCGCGTCGCCGTCGCGGGCCGGCGGAACCGGCGGGGCATGCACCGGCGGCGAGTGCACCGGTGCGCCGGGACTCACCGGGCGTGGTACCGACTCCGGCGTACCGAGTACGAGGCCGTTCGAGCTCCCGCCCGATTTCGGGTACGTCGATCCGCCCGGCCCGTCGTCGGACGGCCGTACGGTCACCGCGACCTGGATCGGGCGGCCCAGCCGGCGGGAGAGCGCGTCGGTGATCGCCGGTCGCAGCCGGGACTCGATCACGTCGCGGGTGAACGCGTCCGGTACGGCGATCAGCGCGGTGTCCTCGACGATCGCGCGCAGCCGGGTCAGCCGCAGGTAGGCCCGCTGCTGTGCGGAGACGATCTCGTCGGCCAACTCCTCGGTCGCGGTGGCCCAGACCGCGCCAAGATCCTGGAGGCGCTCGCTCGTGTCGGTCACCGCCGCCTCCTCACACTGGTACCCCCGTCGCCTGTGCGTACAGCGCTCTGTCCACAGGTTGTCCACAGCCTGTGTATCGACCGATCACGGCGCCTCCGCCCCACCCGAGGACCTACTCATCCCCGGCCCGCCCTGTCTCCCCCTGGCTCCGCGCACCCGCGCCGAGCTGCGGCTGGTCTGCCTCGCGCCGGACCCCCCTTCGGTCCGGACCGTTGGTCCGGCACCCGGTCCGGTCCGGACCCACTGGACGAGCACCGCTCCGCGCCAGCCCCGCCGCGGACGTTCGTTGCGGTACACCGTGCCGAACGACTGACTGCCTCGCCCGGTATTGGCCGGGCTGCCTCGCCTGGTTTTGGCCGGGCTTAAGGCGCGATGCGCGGCCCGGCGAAGACCGGCAATCGGGCACGCTAACAGCGTTGTCCACAACCGTTCAACCGTTGTCCACACCCGGGGGTTCTCCGTCCGTGCACACTCGGTGCATAACGGGCAGGTTGTCGAGTTTGACGGTCCCGGGAGCCCCGAGTACCGTTGATCGGCTGCCCGGACCGCGGTAGACGCGGCCGCGCCGCCGCCGGATATCATGGGCTGTCCGGGCCACCTCGAATCCATCCGAAGCCTCGTTCCCATCCGAGGCCTCGAATCCCGACGAAGACGGAGAGCCGCCGTGAGCAAGCGCACGTACCAGCCGAACAACCGACGGCGCGCGAAGACCCACGGTTTCCGGCTGCGGATGCGCACCCGGGCCGGCCGCGCGATCCTGTCTGCCCGGCGCGCCAAGGGGCGCACCCGCCTCGCGGCCTGAGGCCCGAGGCACTGACGGTAGGGGCCTTGTGCTGGCCAACGCCCAGCGACTGCGCCGCCGCGACGAGTTCACCGCCGCGGTGCGCAACGGGCGCCGAGTCGGCCGGGGAACACTGGTGGTGCATCTCGCGGTGACTGATACAGCGACATCGTCGGCGTCCGCCAATTGCGACGTCCGGCCGGCCCGCGCCGGGTTCGTCATTCCTAAGGCCGTCGGCAACGCGGTCGTCCGCAACCGGGTCCGCCGGCGCCTGCGTCACCTGGTCCGCGATCGGCTGGCGGCGCTACCGCCCGGCGCGGTGCTCGTGGTACGGGCGCTTCCGGAAGCCGCGGATGCCGCGTACCCCCAACTGGGGATGGACCTCGACGAAGCGCTGGCCGCCGCACGGGCGCCGCGCCGGGCACGGACCTCGGGCGGCGTGCGATGACCGAGCCGCAGCCCCAGCCGTTGCGCATGCCCACCACGCCCGGTGCCAGAATGCTCGCGCTTCCCATCATCGCGTACCGTCGTTGGATAAGCCCGGCACTGCCGGCGCGCTGTCGGTTCTATCCGTCGTGTAGCGCGTACGCCCTGGAGGCCATCGCGACGCACGGGGCGGTACGCGGGACCGGCCTCGCGATCCGGCGGCTGCTGCGCTGCCACCCGTTCCACCCCGGTGGGTACGATCCGGTGCCGCCCCCGACCCCCCGGGAGCACCGCCGCCGCCGCGCCGACAAGGATCTGACTGGAGTCGCGAAGTGAGCTTGAACTGGATCTACACAGCGATCTCC
>DASRRF010000014.1:0-2352 GCA_035695905.1 Micromonosporaceae bacterium
GCGGACACGTCGGATGGACTGTTGGTCGTTGTCGATGACCTGCATTGGGCGGACGTGCCGTCGCTGCGGTTGCTGCACGTCGTGTCCTCGGCGGTGTCCGGCTCGCGGCTGTTCGTCGTCGGGCTGTACCGCCGGGTGGAGGTGTATTCGCGCCAGGAGGTTGCCGGGGTGCTAGCCGCCATCTTGCGCGAGCCGGCCACGAGTTCGCTGCCGCTTGAGCGGCTCGCGCCGGGCGAGGTCGCGGAGCTTGCCCGCGGTACCCTGACGTCCGCACCCGATCAGGCTCTGCTCGCGGCGGTCGAGCGGCGCGCCGAGGGCAATCCGTTGTTCGTGGTTGAGCTGGTCCGTTTCGCCGTCGCGGCGCGTACCACGGATCTGCCGTCGAGCGTGCGGACTGTTATCGGCGACCGGTTGGGGCAGCTGCCGCCGGACTCGCAGCACGCGTTGCGCGCTGCGGCGGTACTGGGTCGGGAGTTCCCCGCCGCGCAGCTGGCCGAGATCACCGAGCTGCCGGTCGCGTCGGTCACGGAACGTGTCTCGGCTGCGGTCGCGGCGGAACTGGTGCACCGGGCGGACCGCGGGACATACCGGTTCGCGCACGTGCTCGTCCAGGAGGTCGCGTACGCCGAGCTGTCGCCGACGTCACGGCAGCAGCTGCACCTGCGGGCCGCCCGCGCGGTACGGGTGCGCGAGCCGGGCGCCGCCTCGCAGGCCCTCGACCTGCTCGCCTTCCATCTACGGGAGGCGGGCACCCTGAGCGGGGAGCCGGAACTGCTGGCCGACGCGCTGGCCGCCACCCTGCGTGCCGCCCGTAGCGCCGGCAGCCAGCTCGCCTACGAACAGGCCGCGTACCAATACGGGCAGGCGCTGGACCTGCTGCCATTGCTGGCCGACCCACCGGTCACCAGGCAGGCGCTGCTGCTGGAGCTGGCCGGGTGCACGTTCCGCGCTGGCGCGGTCGCCGACGCATGGCAGACCTGCCGGGCGGCCGCCGACCTGGGTCGCGCCCGTGGCGACGCGGTCACCATCGCCCAGGCCGCCCTGATCGTGCGTGGGCTGACCAACGATCCGATCTGCGACCAGATCCACGCGCTGTGCCGCGAGGCGCTGGCTGTGCTCGGTACCGACGACCCTGTCCTCACGGCGCGGTTGCTCGGCCAGTTGGCCGGGACCGCGAACCCGTTTGCGGGTGGCGTCGAAGCGGGCTTGAGCGAACGCGCCCTCGTCGCGGCCGAGGCCACCGGCGACCCGGATGCCCGATTCCTGGCCCTGCAAGCCAGGCATGCCGCGTTGACCGACTACCGGTACACCCTCGACCGGCTGTCCATCGGGGAGCGGGCGGTGCAGCTGGGCCGCGAGACCGGCCGTGACGACTACCTGGCCTGGGGTCACCGTTGGCGCGCCGACGCGTTCTGGCAGCTGGGCCGCCGGGTGCAGGTCGATGGCGAGCTCGCCGGCTACGCCGCGGTGGTCGCGCACCTGCGCGAACCGCTGGGCCGATGGCGGCTGACCATGATGCGGGCGTCGCTGGCGCTGCTGGAGGGCCGCTTCGCGGACGCCGCCGAGCTCGCCGACGAGGCACTGGCGATCGGGCGCCGGGGCGGGCATCGTGAGGCCGAGTTCTTCCACGTCGTCTTCCAGACCCATCTCGCACCGCTGACGGGCGGGGACCTGACCGCGGCGGAGGCTTTCATCCGGCAGATGGTCCGCCATAGCCCGGTGCTCATCCGGGCCTGGTTGGCGAGCCTGCTCGCGGATATGGACCGGCTTGCCGAGGCGGCCCAGGAGTGGGCGGTGGTACGTCCGCACCTGGCCGAGTTCCCGCGATACACGATGGAATGGATCGTGAATGCCGCGTCGACGGTGGACCTGTGTATCCGCCTGGACGACCTGGAGATTCTCGCCAACCTGTACGCCGATCTGCTGCCGTTCGCGGACGGGCAGGTCGCCGCGGGCATGTACACGCCGTCGAAGGGTCCGGTCGCGCTGTACCTGGGCAGGGCGGCGGCCCACCTCGGCGACCTGCCCGCCGCGCGCAACCATCTGGACACCGCACTGCACATCTGCGCGGCGATGGGCGCCGCGCCGCAGGAGGCGATGACCCGATTGGAGCTGGGCCGCCTGCTGATGGCCCGGCGCGACCCGACCGACCTGCGCGCCGCGCAGCAACACCTGCTCGCGGCCCTGGCCATCGCCACCCGGCTCGGCATGACCGCGTTGACCGTTCGAGCCGAGGCGCTGCGCGACCGGCTGCCCGGCGGCCGGTCCGGGCCGCTGTCGCCGCGTGAGGAACAGGTCGCCGAGTTGATCGCGGACGGCTTGAGCAACCGGCAGATCGCCGTGCGGCTCTAC
>DASRRF010000015.1:0-22475 GCA_035695905.1 Micromonosporaceae bacterium
CCGCCGCCGCCCAGGGCGCTGCCCGAAGACCGCGGAGCCCTCCGCGTCGACGGCGACCGTCCGAACCCGCGGATCGCGTTCCTTCAGCCGCCGGGACAGCCCGGCGATCGTGCCGCCCGAACTCACCCCAATGAATACGTAGTCGATCCGTGCGAAGGCCGCGCATAACTCGCCGCCCGTGAACCGGTAGTGGGCGGCGGCCGCATCGCCGTTCGCGTACTGGTTCGGCCAGTACGCACCGTCGATCTCGGCCCGCAGTTCCCGTACCCGGCTTAGCCGGGAATGGAGGTAGCCACCTGACCCGTCCGGCTCGGTCACCTTCTCCACCCGGGCGCAGGCGGCGCGCAGGAAAGCCTCCGTCGCGCGGTTGACGTGGGGATCGATGACCGGCACGAACGGGATGTGCAACGTTCGGCAGAAGGTGGCCAGCGAGATGGCGAAGTTCCCGGACGAGGACTCGACGACGGTCGAGCCTTCGGTCAGCTCGCCACGGTCGACCGCCTGCTTGAGTATCCAGAAGGCGGAGCGGTCCTTGGTGCTCCCGGTCGGATTGACGTATTCGATCTTGGCGTAGAGGTCGATGTTGTCGTGCGGTAGCCGCATCACCGGCGTGACGGGCAGGGCCGCACGGAGCAGGCCGAGCCGCTGCCTCAAGCTCGGGGCGACGCCGACGCTCACTGGTGCACCTTCTTGTCGTCGTTTGATGTATCAGGTGCCAAGGGTCATCGTCGTCGACCTGGTGGTCGTAAGTCCATAATATGGTGTCCTGGGTGTGTTGCCGAGAAGAACTGAAACGCAGCCGGAGGGCGAATAGTGCGGATCTTGCAGGTCACGCATGCCTACCCGCCGACGTTCGGCGGCGTGGAAAGCCATGTCTGGGATATCTCGCACGGTCTCGCGGCGAGGGGCCACGATCTGCTGGTCCTCACCGGCGGACAGGCGCGGGCAGGCGACGACACCGGCCCGGTGCCGGTTCGCCGCAACCCCGCGATCGGCGTGCAGTCGCTGCTGGCCGCGCGCCGTGGGAGCGAGCCGGAGCAGCTTCAGCCCGAGTTGCTCGACCTGCTGCGAGGCATCGTCGGCCTGGCGGTCGATGACTTCTGCCCAGACGTCGTGCACCTGCACAACGGCCACCACTTCGGCCCGGAGCTGGCGCTCACCTGCCTGGACACCGGCACCGGGACGATGGTCAACGGCGTGCACGACCGGGTCGGGGAGCGGCTGTGCCCACACGTGCTCGACTGGCCATGGGACCTCGTCGTCTACGCGAGCGACTACCTGATGAGCGCCCTACCGACTCGGCGGCAGGCGGCGGTGCGCTGGCTCGGCATCGACACAAGAACCTTCTCCCCGCACGGCCCGACCGACACCCGGGTAACGGCGCTACCGCGCCCGGTGGTGTTCCACCCCGCTCGGCTGCTTCGGTGGAAGGGGGTCGAGTGCGGGCTGCGGGCGTTCGCCCGGATGCGGCCGGCGCTCGGCGGGGGGACGCTGGTCCTCTGCGCCTCCGAGGACATCGCCGATGACCCAGCCGACGTCGCTGCGTTCCGCCTCGATCTCACCGAGTTGGCCGAGCGCCTCGGCGTCGCTGACGCTGTGCGGTTCCTGTCCTTTGATCGGCAGCGCATTGCCGATGCATACCGCGCCGCCGACCTCGTGTGGTATCCGACCATCGACGAGGAGCCGCTCGGCCTGGTGCCGCCGGAGGCGATGGCGACCGGGACGCCCGTCGTGGTCAGCCGGTCGGGCGGGATGCAGGAGACCGTGGTCGACGGCGCCACCGGCCTCGCGGTCGACAAGGGTGACGACGCCGGCCTGGCCGAGGCAGCCGTTCGGTTGCTGACCAATCCCGCCCTCCGTGCACGGTTGGTCGCCGGCGGGCGCGAGCGCTCCGCCCTGTTCGACAACGACCGATACGTCGAGTGGCTGATCGGCGCTTACACCGAGTCGGCGGGAGTCCGCGGTCCGGCCGCGGAGCCCGGCAGCCTGTCGCCCACGGTCTCCTGATACTCCCGTGGTGGCGATACCCAACAGCGGTGCGATCACGGCGCCGGCGGCACGGTCGGCCGGCAGTCGGCCAGCGGCATCGGGTCGGCGGGGGCGACCGCAACGTCCCAAGACCCCGCGTACGGCTCGCGGCCGTGCGCTGTGAGCAGGTTGTCGACCAGCACCAGGTCGCCGGCCCTCCACGGCACCCGGACCAGCACCATCTCGTAGGCGTTCAGAATCGCCCGGTAGTCCGTCTCGGGGAGGGATCGCCCGTCGCCGAAGCGGGCGTCGAACGGCAGCCCGCGCTCCCCGAACGCGGACACCAGTAGCTTCCGCTCCGCCGCGTCCACCGCCCAGCCGCTGAAGAAGCCCACGTCGTTGAACCAGCACTCGTCGCCGGTCACCGGGTGCGTGACGACCGCGGACCGTCGCCGGCTCAGGTGCAGCACGCCGTCCGGCTGCCAGTCGCAGGCGATCAGTCGCTCCGCGCAGGCCCGCTCGACCGCCGCCCGGTCGGAGGTGCCGAACGCCGTTGCCCACGGCAGCCCGAAGTGCGGCCGGAACGTCCGCTCCAGCCGCCACCCTTCCGCGCGGAACCGGTTGGCGAGGTCGCGGGGGAGCGCGGCCAACGCGGCCCGGGTGTCGCCGAGCAGCAGCTGACCGCCGGACCGGGCTGGCGCCAAACAGGCCAGCAGGAGAAGGGCGGGGAAGCCGAGCCCGTACGCCTCCTCATGGTGCAGGCACTGCTCGCGGTCGGCCCCCCACTCGGGCGGGGACCACACTCCGTGGCCGAGGTCGGCC
Organism: Micromonosporaceae bacterium; assembly: GCA_035695905.1. Classification (GTDB taxonomy): domain Bacteria; phylum Actinomycetota; class Actinomycetes; order Mycobacteriales; family Micromonosporaceae; genus EFPC-2. Next base: position 2,791 of record DASRRF010000015.1, read on the forward strand.
CGGGCCGCGAACGGCTCGACCGGCGCGACCGGCGCGCGGCCGAGCGCGTCCCGGATGGCCGCCAGCTCGATCGCAGCGGCGACCGCCAAGCCGATGACGTGTATCGCGCCGTACAGGCGGAGCGCCTCGTCCAGCTCGTCGCGATGGGCCGCGGCCCAGCCCGCCGCGTCGGGCACGCCGGAGCAGTCCACCGTGGCCGCGCCCCCTGCTCCGCGCGTGACCGCCAAACCTCCGGTCACGCGCGCGGCTTCCCGCGCGCCCGGTCCACCGCCGCGGCCAGCTCGCTGAGCACCGGCGTGCGCATCAGGTCGGCGAGCGACAGCAGCCCGTCCAAGCTGCTCACCATCCGCAACGCGGATAGCGACCCGCCGCCCATGTCGAAGAACGAGTCGTACCGGCCGATGCCGGCGGCCGGTCGCTCCAGCGCGGTCGCCCACGCCGCCGCGAGCCGCCGCTCGGTCGGTGTGCGCGGCCGGTCGTCGGCCGCCGAGTCGGCCGGCCCGACCCGCTCGAGCAGCAGCCGCTTGTCCACCTTGCCGTTGGCGGTGAGCGGCAGCGCGGCGAGCGGGTGCAGCCCGGCGGGCATCGAGCTGGGCGGCAGCAGCGCCGCTAGGTGCTCGCGCAGCTCGGCCGGCGGCAGCCTGTCCGGAGAGGTGTAGAAGGCGACCAGCGCCTTACCGACGCCCGGGGTTGGCGCGACGACCGCGGCGACGCTCTGCACCCGCGGGTGCTCGAGCACCGCGTGCTCGACCTCGCCCAGCTCGATCCGGATCCCGTTGACCTTGACCTGGTCGTCCTGCCGACCGGCGAAGGACAGGCGCCCGGAGGGCAGCCAGCGGCCGACATCGCCGGTCCGGTAGAGCCGCTCGCCGGGCCGGAACGGGTCCGGGCCGAACGCGGCCGCGGTCCGGTCCGGGTCGTTGACGTAGCCGCGGCCCACGCAGATGCCGGAGAAGGCGATCTCGCCCAGCGCGCCCAGCGGGCGGAGCGTGTCGCCGGGTCCCAGCACGTACACAGTGACGTTGCGCAGCGGGCGGCCGACCGGCACGTCGCCGGCCGGCGGCGCGGTCAGCACCTCGTGGGTGGCGTCGTCGGATGCCTCGGTGGCGCCGTAGGCGTTCACCAGCGGCACGGCCGGGCAGCGGGCGAACCAGCGGGACACCAGCGAGCGGCTCAGCGCCTCGCCGGTGACGCTGACCAGCCGCAGCCGGCCCAGCCCGGTCGGGTGCGCCTCGATATGCCGGAGCAGCACGTCCAAGTAGGACGGCACGACCTGGATCACGGTCCCCCCGCCGTCAACCACCGCAGCCAGGAACCGCCGCACGTCAAGCACGTCGTCGCGGGCCACTACGTGCGTCCGGGCGCCGAGCAGCAGAGGCGCGGCGAACTGCCACAGCGAGATGTCGAACGACTGCTGCGCGCTCTGCACCACCACGTCGTCCCCGCCCAAGTCGAGGTCCTCGATCTTGGCCAGCAGATGGTTGAGCAGACCGCCATGCTCGCACATCGCGCCCTTTGGCAGACCGGTCGAGCCGGAGGTGAAGTAGACGTAGGCGAGCCGGTCGGCCGGGATCGGGGTGTCCGGCACAGGGACGGTCGGCTCGTCGCCAGAGACCGCCGCGGCGACCGGCCGTGACCAGGTGCCGCCGGTGCCGGACAAGCCGGCCGGGCCGGTCAGCACGAACCGGCATGCGCTCCGCCGGAGCAGGTGGCCGACCCGCTCCGGCGGCGTTCCCGGCTCGACCGGCAGGAAGGCGCCGCCGGCGCGCAGCACACCCAGGATTGCGGCGATCCACTCCGGTGAGCGCGGGCAGCTCACTGCGACGATGTCCTCGTCGGCCAGCCCGGCGGCGAGCAGCACGCCGGCCACCCGGTCGACTGCGGCCAGCAGCCGGCTGTAGGTCCAGGCCTCGCCCTGGTAGGACACCGCCGGCGCGTCGGGGTTGGACCGGGCGACGGCGGTGAGCAGCGCCGGCACGCTGGTCGGTGGCAGCTCGCGGGCGGCACCGGCCAGCCCGTGCACGAGATGGCGCCGCTCGGCCGGCGTCAGCAGGTCCGCTGCGGCATACGCGGCGTCCGGGTCGGCGGCCAGCGCCGACAGCGCGCTGGTCAGGTGCCCGCCTACGCGGGCGGCGTAGCCGGCGTCGAAGCGGGCCGGATCGCGCCGAAGCCGCACCGAAGCGCCGGCCGCCAGCACGGCGAGTGCGGCCGGCCCGGGGCCAAAGCCGGCGTCGACCGGACCGGCGAGCGGCTCGGCCGCCGCGACCGAGGACCGGACCGCGGCGACCAGATCCCGCCAGGAGCCGTCCGGCAACGGGACCCGCAACAACACCGGCGGGGCTTCGGCCGCGGTGCGGCCTATGGCGACGTCGGTCTCGCCGACCAGCGTGCCTACCACCCGGACGAAGGCCGCGAGGACCAGGGTCGGCACCGGCACGCCGAGCGTGGCCGCGGCGGCGGCCACGCCGGCCGGCAGCGGGAGCACCATCTCGTTGGGTGCCGCTGGCACGGTCGGATCCATCCAGTCGGCCAACGCCGTCCCCAGCTGCGCCGTGGGGGAGGGCGCGACAGGCACAACCGGGTCAGACACGGCCGGCTCCCGCGGTCGTCGGCTCGGGGATCGGCTGCGGGCTGCGCCGGCTGCCCTCGCGCGCTGCCAGCGCCTGCAGCCCGACCAAATCGTCGGCCGGCGCGTCGGGCAACTCGGCGTCCAGCCGGGCCAGTCGCCGAACCCGCAGCGCGACCAGCGCGTTGACCAGCATGCCGAGCCCGCACAGCACGTACGCGAAGCCGAGGCCGCGGCCCGTCCCGGTGCCGATGACCCGGCCGACCGTGTCCGCCAGCGCGCCATCCGGCGCGAGGAGCGGTTCCAGCCGGCCGCTCGCCGGCACCAACAGCAGGAACCCGATCGGCAGCGTCGACCAGGTCAGCGTCTGGTTCACCGCGATCACCCGGCCGTGGAAGCGCTGCGGCACCTTCGTCTGCACGACGGTCAGGTAGATCCCGTTCGCCAGCGACAGCGACACCGCGGTGCCGAAGACGCCAGCAAAGACCACCGGCAGGCTCGCCCGTGAGCCGGTCAGCGCGACGAACGCCCCGGACGCGGCGATGGCGAGGACGTTGGCCACCATCCGCCGCCGCACCGGCCCGCCCCACACGGTCATCGCCAGCCCGCCGATCAGCACGCCGAGGCTCTCGCCGAGCGCGACCTGGCCGACCTCGGCGACGCCGGCGAAACCCAGCACTAGCGGAGGAACCAGCAGCACCGGCACCGCGTAGAGCAGGTTGCTCACGCCGTAGAAGACCAGCATCGCCCGGAAGGCGGGGGTGCCCCAGGATAGCCGGGCGCCGCCGAGCAGTTGCTCGCCGAAGGTCTCCTTGCGCCGGTGGCCCATCAGGTCCGGGAAGCGCAGGGCCAGCAGAACGGCGATCGCCACCGCGTAGCTGGCCACGTCGACGAGCAGGATCCCGCGCAGCCCGATCGCGCCGTAAAGTCCGGCGGCGAGCAGCGGCACGAACAGCAGCGCGACGCCGTTGACGAGCTGCGCGATTCCGTTCGCATGCCCGAGGTAACGCTTAGGCACCAGCTGCGGGATCGCCGCGGTGTACGCGATCCGCTGGAACGTGCTGGCGAACGACAGCAGCCAGACCACCACCAGCACCGCCCACAGCGGCGGGTCGCCGCTGAGCAGGAGCAGCGCGAAGCCGAGGACCACGGCGGCCGCCGCGCAGGAGGACGCGAGGATCACCCGACGCCGGTCGTAGCGGTCGGCGACCGCGCCGGCCAGCGGCGTGGCCACCAGGATGGGCAGGATGGTGGCTACTCCGGTTAGCCCGAATGTGGTCAACGAGCCGGTCGTGGTGTAGATCCACACCGGGATCGCCCAGCCGGTCAGCGTCGAGCCGGCCAGTGAGACCAGCTGCCCGGCCGACACCGCGGCAAAGCGCCGGGGGCTCGCCTCCGCCGGCGGGCCGTCGCCCGTGCCGGCGCCGGCCCTGGACACGCCGCCCGGCCACCACCGGCCGGCCGACGCGGCGGGCCGCTCGGACAGCTCGTCGACCGTACGGGTCAGCACGTCGACGAGGTCCTCCGCGCGGTAGCGCAGGAAGAAGTGTCCGGCCTCGGCCAGCACCACCAGCGCGGCGGTGTCGGTGAGGAACCGCCACTCGCGGAACCGCTCCTGGTAGTAATCGGTGATCGGGTCCCGCTCGCCGACCACCGACACGATCGGCGCCCGCAGCCGCGCCGGCGATGTCGCGAGCAGCTCGGTGAAGTGCTCCTCGGCGTCCTTGCTGTCCCGGCGCATGTTGCTGATGATCCGGTCGGCCTGCACGCTGTCCACGCCGGACATGTCCACGCCCATGGACCTCAGCCAGTTGGCCTGCAGCCGGTTGCTCCCGCGGTCCTCCAGCCACTCCTGCAGGCGGCCGAGCCGGCCACGCGGCTTGGCGAACGGGAAGACGGCGCCGGCGTACACGCGCTCGATCTCCCGGCCCGCCTGCTCCAGCAGCCGGGCCAGCTCGATCACCAGCGCGCCACCGACGCCGCAGTGCCCGTAGAGCACCAGCGGCCCGTCCACCCGGGACAGGACCTCGTCCGCGCAGCGGCGGGCCAGCTCCGCGAACGGCATAGGATCCTCGTCCAGCCCGACGTCGTGACCCGGGATGGCCACCGACCACAGCGAGTGGCCCGCCGGTAGGGCGTCCGCGACCGGCTGGTAGACGACCGCCGAGCCGCCGCCGTACGGCACGCAGATGTACGACCTGACCCGCTCGGCCGCCGGCACCGGCGTGGTCAGCTCGTAGAGCAGCCGCCGCGGCTGGGCCGCCGCGGCGGGGTCCTCGACCAGCGCGGCCAGCCCGCGCACTGTCGGGTGCTGGAAGAGGTCGAGGACGCCGACCCTGCGGCCGGTCCCCTCGGTGAGCGGACGGATGCGCGCGACCACCTGGGTGGCCAGCAGCGAGTGGCCGCCGAGGGCGAAGAAGTCGTCGTCTGCGCCGACGCGGTCTAGGCCGAGCACCGCGCACCAGATCGCGGCGATCTCGCGCTCCGCGTCGGTCTCCGGCGCCGACCCGCCGGCGGGCGCGGCGACCGGTGCCGGCATCGGCAGCGCCGCACGGTCGAGTTTGCCGTTGGCGGACAGCGGCAACGCGTCCAGCGGCACGAACGCGGCCGGCACCATGTAGTCCGGCAGCCGCCGGCCGAGTGCCCGCCGCAGCGCGGCCGGGTCGGCAGCGCCGACGAGGTAGGCCACGATCCGCTTGTCCCCCGGCATCGGCTCCCTCACTGCGACGGCGGCCTCGCGGACGCCGGGCTGCTCGCGCAGGGCCACCTCGATCTCGCCGAGCTCGATGCGCAGGCCGCGCAGCTTGACCTGGCCGTCCATCCGGCCGAGGAACTCGACGGTGCCGTCGGCGCGGCGGCGGGCCAAGTCGCCGGTGGCGTAAAGCCGGGCGCCGGGCGGGCCCCACGGGTCGCGCACGAACCGCTGCGCGGTCAGCTCGGGCCGCCGGTGGTAGCCGAGGGCGACTTGGACGCCGCCGATGTGCAGCTCGCCTACTGCCCCGACCGGCAGCTCGCGACCATGCGGGTCGAGCAGGTGGATGCGGACGTTCGTGATCGGCCGGCCGATCGGCACCCGGGACCGGCCCCGCAGGTCGTCGGCGGAGCATCGCCAGGCGGTCACGTCGATGGCAGCCTCGGTCGGGCCGTAGAGGTTGTGCAACTCGGCGCTGGGAAGCGCGGCCAGGCAGCGGCGGGCCACCTCGACCGGCAGCTCCTCCCCGCTGCACACCACCCGGCGCAGGCTCGCGCAGCCCGCGCCAGGATCGCCGGCGGCTTCGGCGTCGGCGAGGAACGCGGCCAGCATCGACGGGACGAAGTGAATGGTCGTGACGCCGTGCCGGGCGATCACCTCGCGCAGGTACGCCGGGTCGCGGTGGCCGCCCGGCTCGGCCAGTACCAGCCGGGCGCCGGTGAGCAGCGGCCAGAAGAACTCCCAGACCGACACGTCGAAGCCGACTGGCGTCTTCTGCAGCACCACGTCGTCCGGGCCGAGGCGGAACTCGTCCTGCATCCAGTTCAGCCGGTTGACGACGCCACGGTGGGCGTTGAGCACGCCCTTCGGCCGGCCGGTCGACCCGGAGGTGTAGATCAGGTACGTCGGGTCGTCGGGCCCGGCGACCAGACCGGAGTCGGTGTCCGGCTCGCCGGCCCAGGTCGCCGCATCGTCGAGCAGCAGGACGGGCGTGTCGCCGGTCGGGAGCGGGTCGGCCAGCGCGCGCCGGGCCAGGAGGGCGGCCGCGCCGGCGTCGGCGAGCATGTAGCCCAGCCGCTCGGCCGGGTAGTCGGGGTCGAGCGGGAGGTACGCCGCGCCGGCCTTGAGGATGCCGAGCAGCCCGGTGACCAGCTCGACCGAACGCTGCGCGCAGACCGCTACCACCGCGCCGCGCGCGATGCCGGCCCGGTGCAGCCGCGCGGCCACCCGGTTCGCCGCGCGGTCCAGCTCCCGGTAGGTCAGCCGGGTCCGCCCGGCGACGACGGCAACCGCGCTGGGGGTGCGCCGCGCCTGCTCGGCGAGCAGCTGCGGCAGGGTCGTGTCCGGCAGCGCTGCCGCGGTGTCGTTCCACCTGGCCAGCTCGGCATGGGCGGCGCTGTCGAGCGGGTCGAGCTCGCTGACCCGCGCCTGCGGTGCGGCCACCATCCCGGCCAGCACCGCCCGCAGCGCGCCGGCCAGCCTGGTCACCGTCCCGGCCTCGAACAGCGCGGTGTTGTAGACGAGGCGGCAGTACACCTGGTCACCCGGCACCGGCACGGCCTGCAGCTCCAGCTCGAACCGGGTCGCCGGCGCATGCACCGGCTGCCACGGCAGCTCCGGCTCCGCGTCGGCGGCCCGGTCGCGGAGGTAGTTCTGCATGACGAGCACCGCCTGGAAGAGCGCCGGGCGGCTGGTGTCGCGGACGACGCCCAGCTCGGTGATCACCCGCTCGAACGGCACCTCGGAGTGGGACAGCGCGTTCAGCACCTCGTCGCGGGCCGCGTCGACCAGCTCCGCCACGGTCGGGTCGCCGGCCAGGTCGGCACGCAGCGGGAGCATGTTGATGAACATGCCCACGGCGCCGTCGAGGTCCGGATGGGCGCGGCCGGCCACCGGCGAGCCCACGGTGAAGTCGGTCGACCCGCCGTAAAGCGAGAGCACCACCTGGTAACCGGCCAGCAGCACCATGAACAGCGTCGCCCGATGCGCGCGGGCCAGCTCGGTCAGGCCGGCTACCAGCTCGGCGTTGAGGTAGAACTCGTGGTCGGTGCCGGCGAAGGTTTGCGCGGGCGGCCTGGGCGAGTCGGTCGGCAGCTCCAGCGCGGGGGCGCCGGCCAGCCGGCGCAGCCAGTAGTCCAGATGCTGCCGCCCCGCCGGCGCCTCCACCTGCGCGCGCTGCCAGGCGGCGAAGTCGCCGTACGGCACCGGGTCGGCCAGCTCCGCCGTGCCACCGCGGCGTGCCGCCCGGTAGATCGCGTTGAGCTCGACGAGCAGCACCTCGTTGGACCAGCCGTCGGTGACGACGTGGTGCATGTCCACCAGGACGAGCACGTCGGCGAGCGCGTCGTCGCCGGCCACGCGGATCGCGTCGGCCCGCAGCAGCGGGCCAGCGGCCAGGTCGAAGGGGCGCTGCACCAACTCGAAGACCAGCGCCGTTGCGGCCGGCTCGTCGGCCGCCCCCTGGATGGGCAGCGGCACCGGCGCCGGCGGCTCGACCACCACCTGCGGCCGGCCGTCCGCGGTCGGAGGGAAGCGCATCCGCAGGCTCTCGTGGCGGGCGGCGACGGTCGTCAGCGCGACGGCGAACGCGTCCAGGTCGGCGTCCGGCCCCAGCCGCAGCAGTAGCGTCGAGCCGTACGCGCCGTTGCCAGGAGCGAACTGCTCCATGAACCACAGCCGCTCCTGCGCATACGACAGCGGGGGCGGCTGGCCCGGCGGGCGGCGGGAGATGCCCGGGCGCTCCCGCGCGGCCGCCCGGCGCAGCCGCTGCTCCAGCAGCGCCCGCTTGGCCTCCGACAGCGGCGGCCGGGAACCAGATTGCTCCCCGACGGTGGTCACCACGAGCTCCGGTCGGCGAGCCGGCGGGCCTCGTCCTCGTCCAGCTCGTCGAGCTCGGCGGCCAGCAGCCGCTCCAGTTCGGCGGCGACGCCGGCGACGGTGGTGTCGGCGAAGAATGCCTGGATCGGCAACTCGACCTCGGCCGCCGCGGACAGTCGGGTGATCACCCGCAGCGCGAGCAGCGAGTGGCCGCCGAGGTCGAAGAAGTCGTCGAGGGCGCCGATCTGCTGCCGGTCGAGCACCTCGGCCCAGACGCCGGCCACCAACTCCTCGGCCGCGGTGCGCGGCGGCACCCACTCCTGGGCGGTCGAGCCAGCCGGCTGGACCGGCGCGACCGCTGGCTGGGACCCCGCCGGCGTCTCGACCGGAAGGTCGGCCAGGCGCATGTCGGGGTTCGTCAGCGCCGCCGCCAGCACCCGCGCGTAGTCGGCCGCGATCCGGGCGGCGGTCGCCGCCTCGAACAGCGCGCCGTCGTACTCGAGCCGAGCGCGCCAGCCGCTGACCTCCAACGCGAGGTCGTCCTCGACCGCGCCCGGCCGTCGGCTGAAGCCCTGCTCCATGTGGTTGAACCCGATCTGGTAGAGCGGCGCGATACCGGGCAGCCGGGTCGTGACTACGCTCTCGACCAGCTTCTGGTAGGGCATGTCCTGGTGCTCGTGGGTGTCGAGCAGTGCGGCGCGGACCACGCCGACGAGGTCGCGGTACGTCGCCTCGGCGGGCACCCGGACCCGGACGACGGCGATGTTGATGAACATGCCGATCAGACCGGCCAGCTCCGGCCGGTCGCGGCCCGCGACCGGGATCCCTACGACGAGATCGTCCCGATCGGAGAGCCGGTGGAGCAACGCCACCCAGGCCGCGAGCAGCAGGGCGAACGGCGTCGCCGACAGCCGCCTGGTCACGCCGGGCACGGCGGCGTCGAGGCCGGTCGGCAGGTCGACGACTACGTCGCCGCCGGTGAACTGGCGCTCCGGCGGATGCGGACTGTCGGTGGGCACGCCGTGCACGAGGGGCAGGTCGGCGAGCGCCCGCCGCCAGTAGTCCAGCAGCTGGTCGAGTTCGCCGGCCAGCTGGTCGCGCTGCCATGCGGCCCAGTCGGCATATTGCACCCGCAGGTCGGCTAGGTCCGGCGCCCGCCGCTCGGCGCCCGCCGCGCACTGCTCGACGAGCTCGGCCCTCAGCACGGGTTCGGACGCAGCGTCGAAGACGCCGTGGTGCACGGCCAGCAGCAACAGCCAGTCAGCCTCGCCGCGGTTGACCAGGACGGCCCGCCACAGCGGCGGCTCGTCCAGCGGCAGCGGCACCCGGGCGAGCCCGTCGAGGATCTCCTCCACCCGCTGGTCGACCTCGTCGGCCGGTCGGCCGGCGAGGTCGACATGTTCTACCGGGAGCCGCACTGCTGCGTGCACAACCTGCCGCAGCTCGCCGTCGACCAGCCGGAACGCGGTACGCAGCGGCTCGTGCCTCCGGACGGTCGCGGCCAGGGCGGCCAGCACGCCGTCCGCCGGCACCGTGTATGGCAGCGGGATGCCGGTCACCAGATGGTAGACCGGCGCGTCGCCGACCAGCTGGCTGGCGAACCACACCCGCTCCTGCGCGTAGGACGCGGGGGTCTCCCACGGCTTGCCGGACCCACCTGGCGTCGCTGCCTCAACCATGGTCGCCTCCCCGCGGTCGTGGCCGTACTGATCTGCCGGTCGGTGCCGTTCCTGGCGTTAGTCTGTCATCCCGGTACGATAGCGACGATCACTGTGGAACGGCACACCAGGTGCCCGTCCGTGCCACACTCGGGCACCGTGCCCCCCGACATCGAGGCGACGGCACCGCAGTCGTTTCAGCAGGAGTGGATGGCGGCCGGCAAGCTGCGCCATCCGAACCCAGGCTGGAACATGCTGCTGCCGTGGCGGCTGACCGGGCCCCTCGACCGCGGCGCGCTGCTGGCCGGCGTCGACGCGGTCATCGCCCGACATGAGGTGCTGCGCACCACCCACGCGGTCGACGGCCGCGGCAGGGCCGTGCAGGTCGTGCGCCCGCACCGCGGGTGGGAGGTGGTGGACGAGCTCGACCTGCGCCGGTTGTCGCCCGCCTCCCGCGCCGGAGAGCTCGCTCGGCTGTCCAGAGAGCGGCACGGGCGGGCGCACGACCACGCGCGTGGGCCGCTGTTCGCGGGCACCCTGGTCCGCTGTCTGGACGACGAGGCCTACCTGCTGTTCGCCATCGACCACTCGGTCTGCGACGGGTGGTCGATCGGGGTGCTGCTTGCCGAGCTGTCCGCCGCCTACAACGGCGCTGTCACCGGCCGTGGGCAGCGCCTATGGCCGCTGCCAGGGCAGTACCGCGACTTCGCTGTCAAGCAGCGTCAGATCGCGGCCGAGGGCGGCTTCGACGACCAACTCGACTGGTGGGCCGGCCGGCTTGCCCCCGGGACGCTCGGGCTGGCGGCTGCGCCGCCGTCCGGGGTGGATGGTTACCGCAGCGCGCAGCACCCGCTGGTCGTCCCGGCCGAGGTGGTTGACCGGCTGCGCCGGTTGCGCGGCACCCTGTTCATGACGCTGCTGGCCGGCCTGGCCGGTACGCTGTCCCGCCGCACGGAGACCGGCGACGTTGCCGTGACCAGCCTGGCCGCCTGCCGCGGCCGGACCGAGCACCAGCGGCTGATCGGCTTGTTCGCCAACCCTGTGGTGATCCCCCTGCCGGTCGCTGGCGTCGGGTCGTTCGCCGGGCTGCTGGATCGCGTCCGATCGGGTGTCGTCGCCGCAAACTCGCGGCAGGATGCGCCCTTCCCGCTGGTCGCCGAGCGGACCGGGGTCACCGCGCCGGAGATCTGGCTCAACGTCGCGCCGCCGCCGGCGCTGGCCCGCTTCCGCGGGCTGGCGGTGGACACCGACGCTCTCCGCCACGACTATCCGATCGACGTGCCGGCCGTGGTCTGGCGGGGCGAGATGCTCATCTGCAACCTCGCCGACACCGGTGCCGGGCTGGTCGGGCTGATCGACTACAACCGCAACCAGCTCGACGCGCGGACCGTCGCCGGGCTGGCGGAGGACTTCGTCGGCCTGCTCACCGAGGCCGCCCGCGACCCAGGCACGCCGCTGCCCGCACCGGCCAGCCGGCCGCCGCTGGCTTCCGCTAGCGACTCAGGCCGGTCGTGATTGGTGTGACGGGACGGCGCCGCCCGTGTCCGTCTGGGAAGGGTTCCGCTACGATCGTTGCGAAGTCACCCGGTTGGGAGCAGCATGACCGACAACCACGGTGAGCCGATCGGGGCCACGGGATGGCCGGGCGATGTGCCTGCGCCGCCAGCGACCCCGCCCCGTTCCCAGACGCGAGCGAGGTGACGCCGGTTATGGCACCGCGTGGCGCGGTCCCCGTCGAGGAATGGTTCGCCGTGCCCACCTGGCGGGAGGAGGCGGCCCCGGAGGCGCCGGTGTCGTTCGGGCGATGCCTAGCCTTCGTCGGCGACGGGCTGGCCGCAAAGCTGACCGCCAGGCTGCGTGACGCCGGCGTCAACGTGGTCGAGGTGGTGGCTGGCGATGGCTACGGCATGGACGCAGCAGGCCGCTACACGCTCTGCCCGGGCGACCGGGCCGACCTGGAGAAGCTGGTCGCGGACCTCGCGGTAGCCGGCGGCGTGCCGGCCCGCGTGGTGCACGCCTGGCCGCTGGTCGGCGCGCCGGCCGGCACCGACGCCGACGCCGTCTCGCGAGCTCAGGAGACGGGCCTGTTCACCCTGCTGGGGCTGGCCCAGGCGGTAGCGGCCAGCCAGCTGGCCGAGCCGGTGCACCTCGACGTGCTCACGGCCGGAACCGAGGATGTCACCGGCGCCGACCTGACTCGGCCGGAGCACGCCACCGTGGCCGGGATCGTCCGGGTGCTGCCGCTGGAGATGGCGGGCCTGACGGTTCGGCACGTCGACCTCGACCCGGCCGACGGCCCCGCGGCGGTCGACGCGTGCCTCGGCGAGCTGTTCCGAGCGCCCACCGGCGGTGCCGGCGACCAGGTCGCGCTGCGCGCCGGCCGGCGGTGGCGGCGTGACTTCCAGCCGGTGCGGGTGCCGGCCGCCGCCGACCCAGCCGCCGGCCTACGCGAGCGCGGTGTCTACCTGCTGACCGGCGGGCTCGGCGGGATCGGCTTGGCGGTGGCCGAGGACCTCGCCCGGCGGGTCAGGGCTCGCTTGGTGCTGTTCGGCCGGACCGGCCTGCCGCCCCGCGCGGACTGGGACGAGGTATTGCGCCGAGGCGGCGGCACCGACGGACCCGGCCGGGCTATCACTGCTGTGCGGCGGATCGAGGACGCAGGTGGCGAGACCCTCGTCGCCGCCGCTGACGTCACCCACGAGGCCGAGCTGGCCGGAGTGCGGGCGGCCGCGTTGGCCCGGTTCGGCCGGATCGACGGCATCGTGCACGCGGCAGGGTTGGCCGGCGGCGGACTGGCCGAGGTGCGCGACCGGGCGGCGGTCGAGCGGGTGCTCGCACCGAAGCTGGCCGGCACCATCGCGCTGGCCCGCGCCTTCGGCGGCGACGAGCTGGACTTCGTGGCGCTGTACTCGTCCGCGACGGCGGTGGCGGCCGCAGTCGGCCAGGTCGACTCGTGCGCGGCGCACGCCTTCCTCGACGCCGTCGCCCGGTCTGGGCACGGCTTCCGCGGCCGGGTGCTGTCCGTCGACTGGGGCGGTTGGCTCGAGGTCGGCATGGCCGTGGCGGCCGGCCTCGGCGCGGACGAGCCGGTCGACCACCCGCTGCTGAGCCGGCTGCGGCCGGACGGCTCGCTGCAAGGTGTTCTCGCTCCCGCCGCGCAGTGGGTGCTCGGCGAGCATCGGGTCGGCGGCGTGCCGGTGCTGCCCGCCACCGCCCACCTGGAGTTGATGCACCGGGCGGTCCAGGAGCGGACCACCCCGCCGGCCCAGGACGCCGTGGTCGAGTTGCGAGACGTCAGCTTCGTTCGGCCGCTCGCCGTGCCGGGCCCGGCCGGCGCCGACGTCCGCGTCACGGTCACGCCGGCGGCAGCGGGCTGGGACGTGCGCGTCTCCGGCGCCGCCAGCGAGTACGCCATCGCGACCGCCGGGTGGGTCGAGGCCGGCCCTGCGCCGCGGCATGACCTGGACGCGATTAGAGCGCGATGCTCGTCGGCGCAACCGGCACCGACCGGCAGCGACGGCGAGGAGCTGCTCGTCGTAGGTCCGCACTGGCCAGTCGCGACGGATGTCCGGGTGGGGCCGGACGAGCAGCTCGCCCGGCTGGAGCTGGTCGACCCGCCGCCCGGGGACTACTGGCTGCACCCGGCGCTGCTGGACCGGGCAGTCGGGTTCCCCCAGCTGGACGGCGCTGGCTGGTTGCCGCTCGGCTACGGCAGCCTGCTCGCCCGATCCCCGTTGCCTAGCCGGGTATACGGCCATGTCCGCTATACCAGCCGCAGCGACGACCTGATCTCCGCCGACGTCACGGTGACCGACGACGACGGAGTAGAACTGGTCGCGGTCAGCGACTTCCTGCTGCGCCGCGTGCCCACGGCGCCGTCCGAGCCGTCGGCGTCGGCGTGGGCGGCCTGGACCGCTGCGGCCGCGTCGACCGGCGCGGCGGCGGCCCCGGATCCTGTCGGGTCCGGCATCCGGCCGGCCACCGGCGTGGACGCCTTCGCCCGGCTTCTCGCCACCGGCCTCGGCCCGCAGGTGGTGGTGACCCCCGAACCCCTGGCCAAGCTGCTCGCCGAGGTACGCGCGCCGGCCGCCGTGTCGGCGGCGCCCGTCGAGCTGGGGGCCGACGGCGCCGACCTGCAGCCGCGGCTGCTGGACGGCGACTACGTGCCGCCGTGCACCGAGTTGGAGGCGACCCTCGCGGCCATCTGGAGCGACGTGCTCGGCATCGGTCAGATCGGCGTGACCGACGACTTCTTCGAGCTGGGCGGCAACTCGCTGCTCGGCATTCAGCTGGTCGCCGCGATACGCAACGCTTCGGGCACGAAGGTGCCGATGCGCACGCTGTTCGACCTGCCTACGGTGGCCCAGATCGCGGCCCGGATCGAGGAGCTGCGCGGCACCCCGGCGGCCACCGCACCGGCCGAAGCGCCGATCCCACGCCTTCCCCGCCCATGACCATCGCGACCCCCCATCACGCCACCCCGAGCTCCGCATGGGTCAGCAGCGGCGGCGCGGCCGTCGGTGAGCGGCTCGCGGCGGTGGCCGCGCAGCGGGGGAGTGCACCCGCCGCCATCGGCGACGGCCGGTCGATGACCTGGCGGGAGCTGGCTGCCGCGGCCGCCGCGGTCGCCGACCGGCTCCACGACGCGGTCCCCCCCGGCCCGGACCGCCCGGTCGTCGCCGTTCCCGCGCCCACCACGCCGGAGACGCTCCCGCTGCTGCTCGGCGTGCTGTCCGCCGGGCTGCCGCTGCTCCCGCTGGATCCGCGGGCGCCGGCTGGAGAGCGTGATGCCTTGCTCGGCTTCGTCGCCCGTGAACATGGCCCGGTGCACCTGCTCACTGCCGACGGGCTCGAGCCGGCCGCCACTGGCCAAGGGCCCCGCCCGGGCCGCAAGCGGGCCGGCTACCTGCTGGTGACAGGCGGCAGCTCGGGCCTGACCAAGGTGGTCGCCGCCCCCGGCCCGATCCGCTACGACCCGCGCAGCGTCCCGTCGCCCTTGCTCCGCCGCGCCGGCTGGCGTTCCGGCCAGCGCCAGCTCGTCGCCGGCCCGCTGCACCACACGGCGCCGTTCACGTCCGCCCTCGACGGCGTCCTGGACGCCAACACCCTGGTGCTGCTGCCGGTCTTCGCTCCAGACCTGCTGGTGGAGCTGGTTCGGGCGGAGTCCGTGGGGTGGATGCAGGTCACCCCGGCGCACCTGCGCAGCGTCGTCCAGCTCACCGACGCAAGCCCGGCCGACTTCGCCGGCCTCACCGGCATCTTGCACACGGCGGCGCCCTGCGACTTCGCCACCAAGAAGGCGTGGATCGAGCTGGTCGGCCCGGAACGGATCGCCGAGTCGTACGGGTCGACCGAGGCGATCGGGGTGACGTTCGGCCGCGGCGACGAGTGGCTGGCCCGGCCCGGCACCGTCGGGCGCGGCTTCCTCACCCAGGTGCGGATCCTCGACGATGCCAGCCGCCGGCTGCCGCCCGGCGAGGTCGGCACCGTCTATATGCGCAGCGGCCGGATGTCGGTCCGCACCTCCTACCTCGGCGGCCTGTCCATGCCGACCACCCCGGACGGCTTCGCCACGGTCGGTGACCACGGATGGCTGGACCCGGACGGCTACCTGTACCTCGCGCCGCGGCGCACCGACCTGATCAACGTCGGCGGCGAGAACGTCTACCCGGCCGAGGTCGAGGCGGCGCTGATGGAGCACCCGGCTGTGCTGGACGCGATGGCCGTCGGCGGGCCGGACCCGATTCTCGGCGCGGTCGTGCACGCCAAGGTGGTGTTGGCCCACGAGGCCCGAGTGGGCCGGCCCGAACTGGTCCACCACTGCGCCGCGCGGCTCTCGCCGTACAAGGTGCCCCGGACGGTGACGTTCGTC
Source organism: Micromonosporaceae bacterium (assembly GCA_035695905.1). Taxonomy (GTDB): domain Bacteria; phylum Actinomycetota; class Actinomycetes; order Mycobacteriales; family Micromonosporaceae; genus EFPC-2. Next base: position 18,396 of record DASRRF010000015.1, read on the forward strand.
GCGTCGGTGCCCCGCTCCGCGGCCGGGAAACTCGAGCGCTGGCGCATGACCAGAGGTGGGTGAGCGTGTCCGCGGAAGAGCTGCGTGCCGTCGAAGAGGCCATCGCCAGTCACCCGGACGTCCGTGAGGTTGCCGCGGTGGCGCTGGACGGGGGAGTGGCCGCGGGCGTGGTTCCGGTCGACTTCGCCAGCGCGCCGGCTATCCGCGACCACGCCTGGGAGACACTCGGCGACGGGCGCGCGCCGCGGACGATCGCGTTGCTGGCCGCGCTGCCCCGCGCTGCCGCTGGCGCGGTCGACCGGGCCGAGCTGCGCCGGGTGCTGACCGAGGACGACCCGCCCAGGTCGACCTACGCGCCGCCGCAATCCGAGTTGGAGATCGAGGTGGCCGAGGTGCTGCGGGAGGTGCTCGACCTGCCCCGGGTCGGCCTGGACGACGACTTCCTCGAACTGGGCGGCGACTCATTGCGGGCGATCGAGGTGGCAAACCTGCTCGAGGAGCGGGTCGGACTGCAGGTCACGCTGGAGGAGGTCTTCGACGCCGCCACCGTCCGCGGCCTGGTCCACGGCGCCGAGGAATGACCTGTGACGGGCAGGGGCTGTTCGCCTCGCTGACCGGTGGCGACCGGACCGCGCCGGCGTTGCTGGACGGCGACGGCACCACCGTGCAGTACGGGCAGCTGGCCGCCTGGACCGACCCGTGGGCCCGCGCGCTTGACTCCTCGCGCAAGGCGTTGGTGGTCTGCTTCGCCGGTCGGTCGCTGTCGACCGTGCGGTGCTGGCTGGCGGTCACGCGGCTCGGCCACGCAGTGGCCATGCTCGACGCGGGGATGCCGGCGGCGGCGCGGGATCGCTTCCTCGCCGCGCACCAGCCGGACCTGATCGCCTGGTGTCCGGACGACGGCCAGTTACCGCCGACTGGGCGGCCGGCCGGCTACCTCGCGGCGGACGATCCGTTGCCGGGAGCAATCCTGTGGCGGCGGGCGGAGCCGCCGCCCGGCGAGCCGCACCCAGACCTGGCGCTTGTGCTGTCCACGTCCGGCAGCACCGGGAACCCGAAGGCGGTCCGGCTGTCGTACCGGAACGTGGCCGCCAACTCGGCCTCGGTGGCGGCCTCGCTGAGCGCGACGGCCGCGGACCGGGCGGCGACATCGTTGCCGTTGCACTTCGGCTATGGGCTGTCGGTGGTCAGCAGCCACCTGATCGCCGGCGGCAGCGCGGCGGTGATCGCGGACCGGCCGACCGGGCGGGCGTTCTGGCGCCGGTTTGCGGCGGTGGGCTGCACCGGCTTCCCCGGCGTCGCCCCGACCTACGAGCTGCTCTCCCGGATGCTGCCCGACCTGGACCGGGTGTCGGGGCTGCGGGTGATGACCTCGTCCGGCAGCCGCCTGCGGGGCGAACTGGTGCTGCGCTTCGCCGACTGGCTGGACCGGCGTGGCGGCCGGCTGTACATGATGTACGGCCAGACCGAGTCGACCTCCCGGATGACCTGCCTGCACCCGCGACACCTGCCGGAGCGGGTCGGCTCCGTGGGCACCGCCATCCCCGGCGGCAGCCTGTCCATTGCGGACGGCCCCGAGCCACTGCCGGATGGTCGCTCCGGCGAAATCATCTACAGCGGACCGAACGTGATGATGGGCTACGCGGAGGACCGCGCCGAAGTGGCGCTCGGCGACACCACCGCCGGGGTGCTGCACACCGGCGACCTCGGCTACCTGGACGGCGGCTTCCTCTACCTGACCGGCCGGCGGAAGCGAATCGCGAAGGTGCTGGGACTACGGATCAGCCTGGACGACGTCGAGCGGCTGTTCGAGGACGCTGGGGTGGTTGTGGCGGTCGACGGCGGAGACCGACTGCTGCTGTTCGCTGACGGGCCGACCGACCGGATCGAGCGCGCCCGGGTGCCGGTTGCGGCCGAACTCGGCATCCCGGCGTCGCTGCTGACCGTCCGCCGAGTCCAGGCGCTGCCGCGCACCGCGAACGGCAAGCTCGACTACCGCTCGCTGCCTGGAAGCTGAGCCAGTCCCGGGCGCGGCGTCGCAGGCTTGTGCTGCGTAGGCTCGTGGAGTTGTAGGTCAGCGTGTGTCCCGCGCTGCAGTACTGCTCCATGCCGGCGTGGCAGTTATCGCACTTGGCGCAGGAGTCGACCATGCACCCGACACCGACACGGGTCCTCCCACGCTGCGCGCGTTGACCGCGATCATCTCACTTCAGCTCCGTTTGCTCCCGAACCGATTCAGACGGTGCGGCCTTCACAGACCGCGAGGAGGCTGGTCAGAAGACGAAGACACCCTTGCCAGAACTCTGCTTGTCGAACTCCGCGTACGCCTCGACGGCCTGGTCGAGGGACCAGTGGTGCGTGAAGAGGTCGTCGACCGGCAGCCCGTTCCGGGCGACGAACTCGGCGCACGCCATCTGCTGCACACTCGACATCGACCACGAGGTCATGACGGTGAGCTGTCTCGGCAGGAACTTGCGGACGTCCAGGCTTACCGTTCCGCCTAGGCCAACCACGCAGAAGCGGCCCCACGGCGCGAGGGCATCGAGTGCAGCCGTGCTCGCGGCCGTGGTGCCCGAGGTGTCCACGGCGACACGCGCGCCGAGACCACCGGTGAGGTCTTTGACTGCCTCCACCGGGTCGGCCGTGGTCGGGTCCACGGTCTCCGCTGCCCCGAACTTGGTCGCCTGCTCCAGCCGGTCTGCTGACGGATCCACGGCGATCACCCGGGCACCCCGTGCGGTAGCCAGCATTGTGGCCGACAGGCCCACGGGCCCCTGACCAAAGACCACCAGGTCGACGCCACCCACCTCGCCCAGACGCTCCAGCGCTCCCCAAGCCGTGCCGGTCCCGCACCCGATGGCGGCGCCCGCCGCGAACGACAGGGAGTCTGCCAGCGGCAAGACGGACCCGACCGGAACACTCATGAAGGGGGCGTGGGCTCCGTGGGCGTTCTTGCCGAACACCCGCGCCGCACCGGCACTGCACATCTGGGTCCATCCCGAACGACAGCTTGGGCATGCACCGCAGCCGGCGTAGTGGTGCACCATGACCCGGTCACCAACGGCCGCTTGCGCTGGGCTGACCCCGGGACCCAACGCCTCGACGATTCCGGCGGGCTCATGACCGCCGATGCACGGGCTTTCGGTCGGGGTATTTGCTGGCACCGGGTCGGCCCGGTAGTAGTGGAGGTCGCTGCCGCACATGCCGGAGGCGGTGATGCGGAGAACGACGTCCCCTGGACCCGGGGTCGGATCGGGAAACGACCGGGTCGCAACACGTCGCCCACCCTCGAATACCAAACCCTGCACAGGAACCTCCTTATCACGCAGTCGTGGGCCGGCTCAGATGGCGCCGATGGAGCGGAGATCGGCGATCTGCTCATCATCCATCTCCAGCTCCTCGCGAAGGATCTCGTCGGTGTGAGCACCGAGTCCGGGGGCGGGCGTCGGTTCAACCATGGGCGAGTCCGAGAGGAAGAGCGGGCTGCCCAGGGTGAGCCACGGCCCACGCTCGTCGCTCTTCCAACGCAGGACGCCGCGCTCGGCGACATGCGGGTCGTCCATCAGCTCGGCCAAGGTGATGACGGGAGCGTTGGGGATGCTCGTGTTCGAGAGGAGATCAGCGACCTCCTGCTTGGTGCGGACGCTGGTCCATCGTTCGACGATGACGTCCACTTCGTCGGAGTGGGCGCACCTCCCGGCCATCGTGCTGAACCGCGGCAGCTTGGCGTCCGGATCTCCCATGATGTCGCAGAGCCGCTCCCAGTGCGCCTGCGTCGGACAGAGCACGGTCACCCATCCGTCGCTCGTCCGGTAGGCGTTGTACGGCACGACCGCGAGTCCGCCGTGTCGGTTGCCGGTCCGCTCGGGCATCGTGCCGTGGCTGTTGATCATGCCGGCGATGTTGGAGGACAGGGACGGGAGAATAGCGTCCTGGAGAGCCACCTCGACGTGCTGGCCGCGGCCGGTGCGCTCGCGCTGGTAGAGCGCCGCCAGGACGCCGCCCACCAGGTGCGCGCCCGCCATGAAGTCGACCACCGAGGGGCCGGTCCGCACGGGGCCGCCGTCCATGAAACCCGTG
>DASRRF010000016.1:0-1620 GCA_035695905.1 Micromonosporaceae bacterium
GCTGAACGGCGATCAGGAGCTGGACGTCGTGCTGCTGACCAACCTCGGCCTGGCGGACCTGGCTGCCGGCGACCTCATGACCGCCGGCAGCCACCTCGAGAACGCCCTGCGGCTGCGGGCGCGGTTCCCGGATCCCTTGGAGGAAGCCAGGATCCACGCCGGCCTTGCCGCCATCACCGGACAATCGTCGACGGATTTTCCGAGCACTTCAATTCGATGTGCGGCCAACCCGGTTCCTTGAGTTCTCCAACGTCATCGTTGATGATGGTGCCCTGCGCGACCGCGCGAGTGAACTGGATTCCACCCGACGTCGGATGGCAGATCTTGACGGTGAAGTCCTCATCCCGCTCGCGGGTCGAGTCCGGTGACACCGCCACCGCGATGGTCCGGGGCGACATGTCCCCGGCCGCGAACGAGATCGAGCCGCCGGTGGGTGTGAAGTCGCCCCACGTCGCGGTCCCTTCAATCGTGGAGTAGTCGACCCCGCCCGGATAGCCGCAGCCCGTGCTGGTGATCGTGAAGGTGAAGATCGCGGCCGCCCCGCTGACGTCAGGCCCCTCGTTCGCCCGGTAGTCGGCGATGCTGAGGTACCGCGGGCACGGTGGAAACACGGCCTGCGCGGACGGGCCGGGCACGGCCAGCGGTAACGCGGCGGCCGCGGTGATGAGGACGGCGAGACGCCTGAGCTTCTTGAGCATTCGAATTCCCCTGTTCTTTGTGGACTTGTCGCGAGTGGCCGGGAATCCGTGAGGGTTCCCGGCCACCCGCGCCGATCAGCCCGCGATCACCCGCTTGTCGGCGATCTCGGTGTACGCCTCGTCGAACTGCGCCATCGCCAGCGCGCGGTAGCGGTTCGCGTTGGCCGGGTCGGCGAACGAGAGTTGCAGCCACCCGACACCGTCGGCGAGGTCCACACCCGACTTCCAGAGCCAGGGATCCGGCTCCGGCTCAAGCCGGCCGGTGACCCGGTCGAGCCAGCCCACCCGCCGGACCGACAGCCGGGAGCCGCCGGCGGCCCGCGCGGCCGAGGTGAACTCCTGGAACGCAGTGGCCCGCAGCGTCGCCTTCCGGGCCGGATCGGTCGTGGCCGCGGCCTGGCCGAGAGCGCTCATCCCCTGCGCGAAGTGCGTGGCCACCTGGTCGCTGAACTCCGGGTTGATCACCGGATCCGCAACGTGCTCGGTATACAGGTCACACACGATGCACCACCGCGGCCACGGCCAGTTGATGGCCAGCGGTGCGCAGACGGTGTGGCCGTCCGGGAACTGGTAGCAGTTCTGCCCGCCGGGCGCGGCCTGCGCCGGCGTCACCGTGACCATGGCGCCGGCCAGGGCCAGCGCCAGTGCGGTGAGCACCGTTCCGATCTTCGTACGTCTCATCGGTCCCTCCTCGGGTCAACCCAGCTGACGGGTAGTTCCTAGGCGGGCCGTGTTGTGCGGACGTTGTGCATGCGTTGTGGAGCCCCGGGTCGGAAGGGACATGACCACCGCGTAAACTGTCGGGGTTGTCTCGGCGAGGGCGGGCTGGCGCCCGTCGTGATCGACGCGGCGGTGCGACTGCCGTGTCTCCTCACGCTCTCGCCGCCGCAGCCGCCGCCCCCGGAAGTCTTTCATCAGCAAG
>DASRRF010000017.1:0-9120 GCA_035695905.1 Micromonosporaceae bacterium
GTGTCGAGCGTGGTGGCCTCGTCCTCGTCCGGGTGCTCCAGGCACCACTGCACCGCGGCGCCGATCTCGCGCAGGTTGTGCGGCGGGATGTTGGTGGCCATGCCGACGGCGATACCGGCGGACCCGTTGATCAAGAGGTTCGGCACCCGGGCCGGCAGTACGGTCGGCTCCTGCGCCCGGCCGTCGTAGTTCGGCACGAAGTCGACGGTGTCCTCGTCGATGTCCCGCAGCATTTCCATCGCTAGGTGATCGAGTCGTGACTCTGTGTACCTCATGGCGGCTGCTGGATCATTACCGGGCGAGCCGAAGTTGCCGTTGCCGTCGATCAGGGGGTACCGCAACGACCACGACTGGCCCATCCGGACCAGGGCGTCGTAGATCGCGGTGTCGCCGTGCGGGTGGAACTGACCCATCACGTCACCGACGACGCGAGAACACTTCACGTACCCGCGATCCGGCCGGTAGCCCGAGTCGTACATGGCGTAAAGAATCTTGCGATGTACCGGCTTCAGGCCGTCCCGGACGTCTGGCAGCGCCCGGCTGACGATCACGCTCATCGCGTAGTCGAGGTACGAGCGCTGCATCTCCACCTCGAGCCCGACCGGCTCGACGCGGCTGCGTAGACCCGCCTCTACCGAGGTCTCCAGGCCCTCGATCGAGTCGTCATCATCCGGCGTCATCGGATCTGTCACTGTCCACCCTCATCGTTCTCGGCAGCGCCGGCTGTGGATACCGGCTGTGGAAAACTCTCGACCTGCACAGGAAAAGGCCACATCAGCCTGTGGATAACTTCGTCCACCGCTGTGGACTAGATGTCCAAGAACCGCACGTCCTTCGCGTTGCGCTGGATGAACGACCGCCGAGCCTCGACGTCCTCGCCCATCAACACACTGAACAGTTCGTCCGCGGTTGCCGCGTCGTCCAGGGATACCTGCAGCAGGGTGCGGGTCGCCGGATTCATGGTGGTCTCCCACAGCTCCGGGTAGTTCATCTCGCCGAGACCCTTGAACCGCTGGATGTCGTCCGGCTTGGCGTTCGGCTTCTTCTCCTGCCGCAGCGCGATCAGGCCGTCCCGCTCCCGGTCGGAGTACGCGTACTGGGCGTCGTCGCCCTTCTTGTTCCATTTGATCTTGTAGAGCGGTGGCTGGGCGAGGTACACGTGGCCCAGCTCGACCAGCGGCCGCATGAACCGGAACAGCAGGGTCAGCAGGAGGGTACGGATGTGCTGGCCGTCCACGTCCGCGTCGGCCATCAGCACGACCTTGTGGTACCGCAGCTTCTCGATGTCGAACTCGTCGTGTATGCCGGTGCCGAGCGCGGTGATCAGGGCCTGGACCTCGTTGTTCTTGAGGACCCGGTCGATCCGCGCCTTCTCCACGTTGAGGATCTTGCCGCGGATCGGCAGGATCGCCTGGAACTGCGGGTCGCGGCCCTGCTTGGCCGAGCCACCGGCGGAGTCACCCTCGACGATGAAGACCTCGGAGACCCGCGGGTCGGTCGACTGGCAGTCGGCCAGCTTGCCCGGCATCGAGCCGGACTCCAGCAGCGACTTGCGCCGGGCCAGCTTGCGCGCCTGCGCCGCGGCGATCCGGGCCCGGGCTGCGGCGGACGCCTTCGTGATGATCGTCTTGGCCTCGCCGGGGTTGCGCTCCAGCCAGTCGACCAGCCACTCGTTGCAGACCCGCTGCACGAAGCTCTTCACCTCGGTGTTGCCGAGCTTGGTCTTGGTCTGCCCCTCGAACTGCGGGTTGGCCAGCTTGACCGAGATGATCGCGGCCAGCCCCTCCCGGATGTCCTCCCCGGTCAGCTTCTCGTCACCCTTGAGGAACCTCTTGTCGGCGCCGTACTTATTGATCACACCGGTCAGCGCGGCCCGGAAGCCCTCCTCGTGGGTGCCGCCCTCGTGAGTGTTGATCGTGTTGGCGAACGTGTAGACCGACTCGCCATAGGACTCGTTCCACTGCATCGCGATTTCCAGCGCCATCCCGTCGCCGTCCGCGCCGAACTCGATTATCGACTTGTGCATCGGGCTCTTCGTCTGGTTCAGGTGCCGGACGAAGTCCGCGATGCCGCCCTTGTAGAGGAACGTGACCTCGCGCGGCTTGCCGTCCTCCTCGAGCGTGCGCTCGTCCTGCACGTGGATGGTGAGGCCACGGTTGAGGAACGCCATCTCCTGGAGTCGCCGGTAGATCGTCTCGAACGAGAACTCGGTGGTCTCGAAGATCTTGGGATCGGGCCAGAACGCCACGATCGAGCCGGTCTTGCGGGTCGGCTCGCCCTTCACCAGCGGACCCGGCTTGGAATACAGGTACTCCTGCCGCCACACGTGGCCGTCCTTGTAGATCTCCACCGCCATCCGGGTGGAGAGCGCGTTGACCACCGAGACACCGACGCCATGCAGGCCACCGGAGACGGCGTAGGACTTGCCGTCGAACTTGGCGCCCGCGTGCAGCACGGTGAGCGCGACCTCGACGCCCGGCTTCTTCAACTTCGGATGGATATCAACCGGAATCCCACGGCCGTTGTCGGTCACCCGGACCCCGCCGTCCGCCAGCAGCACCACGTCGATCGTGTCGCAGTAGCCGGCGAGCGCCTCGTCCACCGCGTTGTCCACAACCTCCTGCACCAGGTGGTGCAGACCCCGTTCGCCGGTTGACCCGATATACATCCCCGGACGCTTCCGGACCGCCTCAAGCCCTTCCAAAGCGGCCAATGATGCCGCGGTGTACTCGTTCGTCTGCTTCGGCGCTGCCACCCAGAATCCTCTCTCCACGCCGGGAACCGGTGCGTTGTCAATCCTACTGGGTCCGGAGCATGAAACCGGGGTGCGGCACCCCCGCCGGGGTACTTCAGATAGCCGTAGCCGCACGAATGGCGCGGGTCACAACTCCCCCCACGCATCCCGCTGTCCCGGGCCTCCGTCGCACCCTCCAGCGCCGTCGAGCTCGTTCAATGTCGATCAACGGGTACGGCCGGAGCCGGTCCGCCGGTTCGGGGGTCGCGCGGAGCGCACTTCGTGCCGTACCCTCGCCCGGCGCGTGGTTCGACGCGACCGGGAAGCTGGCCGCCGAAGGAGTGACCCCATGGGGCTGGACAACGTCGCCGTGCAATGGCCGCGCACCGGCCGATTCTATGACCCGGTGGCCCCGGCCGAGTTCGTGGACTTCGGCGACCTGGCCGATGCGCCACATACTGCGGCACCGGCCGCGGCACTCGCCGGTCTGATCGCGAAGACCGGCACCGTACGCGCGACCGCGTACACCGAGCTGGTCGACCTGATGCTCGGACTGGAGGGCGTGCTCTACGCGACCGACGCGGCCGCCGAGGACGAGGATCCGGTCATCGACCCGGACGGTTGCGCGTGGATCGCCGGCGGGCTGGAACGCTTTGTGGACAGCCACCGGCAACTCGGTACGGAGGTCACCTTCGACACCGTGGCCGAGGTGTTGCGCGCCGCGGTCCAGCAGGGCCGGCTGGCCGAGCAGCAGCTGCGCTGGCTGGACGGCCGGCTGGACGCGTTGCGCGACGAGTCCGGCGGTGCTCCACAGTGGAGCTTCTCGCTGACCGAGCTGGAAGTGCTCGCCACGTTCTACCGCCGGTGCGCCGACCGCGGGTTCGCCATCTACGCCGACTTCTAACCGGGGCTCCCGCGAGGTAGGGGCGGCGTCAGCCGTAGGTGTCGCGGGGGCCGCGACCGCGTACCCGGCGCGGACCGCGGGACCAGGACGGCGCGGTCGGCCCATGAATATGCAGCTTCTTGACCACGTTGTGCCCGACAGCGGAGGCGATCTGCCGGATCAACGACGGGGCCAGCATGCGCAGCTGGGTGGCCCACGCGGTGGACTCCGCCTCGACGGTGAGCTCGCCCTGCTCCAGCTTCACCGGCCGGCTGTGCGCGGCCACGTCGGCACCGACCACCTTCTCCCAGGCCGCGAAGACCGTCGCCTCGGCGGCCGGCTGCTGCCAGCCCCGGGCCTTGACCAGCTTGCCGAGGATCGCACCGAACGGCTGCGGGTCGCGCGGATCGGCGCCCGGGCCGGAGTATCCGGTGGCCCGCCGGCGGCGACGCGGCGCGCCACCGGTCGGCGTCGGGTCGTCCTCACCTTCGTCCACTGTGGATGAATCGGTTGTACGCGGGCGCACCCGCCGGTCGCCGGCCCGGCGTGCCTTCGCCGCGTCGAGCACCGCACGCGCCAGCTCGGCTCCGGCGAGCCCGTCCGGCAGTTCGTCAGGCACGGCGTACCTCCCCATCGGCGATCGCGTACCGGGCGCCGCGCAACGCGTCCGGCACATCCGCTTCAACCGCGCAGGTGACCAGCAGTTGGGTGGCGCCGCCGACCAGTTCGGCCAGCCGCTCCCGCCGGCCAGCATCCAGCTCGGCGAAGACGTCGTCAAGCACCAGCACGGGCTCCACACCCTCGGTACGCAGCAGGTCGTACGCGGCCAGCCGCAGCGCGAGCGCGAACGACCAGGACTCGCCGTGGCTCGCGTACCCCTTTGCGGGCAACGGGCCGAGCGCAAGGCTGATGTCGTCGCGGTGCGGACCGACCAGGGTGACCCCACGGTCCACTTCGGACGTACGGGCGTCCGCAAGCGCGCCGGCCAGCCGTTCCTGTAGCTGGGTACGGTCCGGGCCGAGATCCTCGCCGAGCGCGCTACGGTAGCCGATCGCCGCCTCGGTCTTGTCGTGCGCCACCGCGTCGTACGCGTTCGCCACGTGCGGGGCGAGCGCGGCGCACAGCTCCAACCGGCCGGCGAGCAATGCCGCGCCGTGCTCGGCCAGGTGTGCGTCCCATACGTCCAATGTAGACAGATCTCGGCTGCCAGCACCGACCTTGCGGGCCAGGTACGCCGTACGCAGCAGCGCGTTGCGCTGTTTCAGCACCCGCTCGTAGTCCGCCCGTACACCGACGTACCGGGGTTGCCGGGCAACCAGGAGCGCGTCGAGGTAGCGGCGCCGCTCGGACGGATCGCCGCGGACCAGGGACAGGTCCTCGGGGGCGAACAGCACCAGCCGCAACGCACCGAGTACGTCCCGCGCCCGGCTGACCGGTGAGCGGCCGAGCCGGACCCGGTTCGCCCGGCCCGGCTCGATGGACAGCTCGATGAGCAGTTCACGTCCATCGTGGACAATCTCGCACCGGATGACCGCGGCGCTCGCGCCGGCCCGCACCAGCGGCGCGTCAGTCGCCACCCGGTGACTGTCCAAAGTGGCCACATAGCCGAGCGCCTCGACGAGGTTGGTCTTCCCGGTGCCGTTGCGCCCGACCAGCACGCTCGGCCCGGGCCCGAACTCCACGACCGCTCGAGGGTACGAACGGAAGTCGACCAGTTCGAGCCTCTTCACGTACATGTCTTGTCCTCGCTCGCGAGTGCGGGGCTCGCAAGCTCGCTCCTCCCGCTCGCTGGCAGCTCAGTCTCTCTTCACCGCGTGCCCACCGAACTGGGCGCGCAGCGCGGCAACCGCCTTCATCGCCGGCGAGTCATCCTGGCGGGAAGCGAACCGGGCGAACAGCGATGCCGCGATCACGTTCATCGGTACGGCGAGCCGGATGGCCTCCTCGACCGTCCAGCGGCCCTCGCCGGTGTCGTCGGCGTACCCGCGCAGGCCGGCCAGCTCCGGGTCCTCGTCGAGCGCGCGGTCGAGCAGGTCCAGCAGCCACGAGCGGACCACCGTACCCTCCCGCCATGACTTGATCACGCCGGGCACGTCGGTGACCATCTCCGCGGCCTTGAGCAGCTCGTAGCCCTCGGCGTACGCGTGCATCAGCCCGTACTCGATGCCGTTGTGCACCATCTTCGCGTAGTGGCCGGCGCCGACCGCACCGGCGTGCACGAAACCGAACTCGCCGGCCGGCTTGAGCGCTTCGAAGATGGGCATGCACCGTGCCACGTGTGCGTCGTCGCCGCCGACCATCAGCGCGTACCCGGCGTCCCGGCCCCACACCCCACCGGAGACACCGACGTCGAGGTAGCCGATACCTCGCTCGCCGAGCCGGGCCGCGCGCGGGCCGTCGTCGCTGAACCGCGAGTTGCCACCGTCGATGACGACGTCACCGGCCTCCAGCAGCCCGGCCAATTCGTCCACTGTGGACTCGGTGACCGCGGCGGGCACCATCGACCAGACCGCCCGCGGCGCGGCCAGCCGGGCAACCAGGTCCGGCAGGTCGGCGGCGTCGGACAGGTCCGGATCGCGGTCGTACCCGACGACGTCGTGGCCGGCCCCGCGCAACCGTTCGCGCATGTTGCCGCCCATCCGGCCGAGGCCGATGAGGCCGAGCTGCATTTGTGGATCCCCCCTGGTGGCCCGAGCGGGCTAGCGGCCCAACCGGATCGGCATGATCAGATAACGGTAACCCGGGACGATCTGCCCATCTTCGCCACCCGGCGAGATCACCGCCGGCTTGATCGGGTCCACGAAACTGAACACCGCGGTCGGCCCGTCCACGGCCGCGAGCCCATCCAGCAGGTACTGCGGGTTGAACGCGATCGTCATCCCGTCGCCGGTGAACGCCGCGTCCATCGCCTCGCTGGCCCGTGCTTCCTCGGTACCCCCGGCTTCGACGATCAGGCCGTCCTCGCCGAAGGTGAGCCGGACCGGGGTGGCCCGCTCGGCGACCAGCGCGACCCGGCGCACCACCTCGACCAGTGCGGAGACCTGGACCTGTGCCTGGGCGCCGTACGCATCGGGGAACAGCGAACGGACGTTGGGCAGCTCGCCGTCGAGGAGCCGGCTCGTGGTGCGCCGGGTGCCGGCCGCGAACCCGATCATCCCTTCGCCGGACCCGCCCCTGGCCAGCGCGACGGTTACTTCGCCGCCGAGTGGCCCGAGTGCCTTCGCGGTGTCGTTCAACGTCTTCGCCGGGATCAGCGCGTGCACATTGGCGTCCTGGTCGGCCGGGCGCCACTGCATCTCGCGTACCGCCAGCCGGTAGCGATCGGTGGCCAGCATGGTCAGCGTCGTACCGGCCATCTCCATCCGTACCCCGGTGAGCATCGGCAGCGTGTCGTCCCGGCCGGCGGCGATCGCCACCTGCCCGACCGCTGTGGCGAACTCTCCGGCGTCGACGGTACCGGCGGTGGCCGGCATGTCCGGCAGCGACGGATAGTCCTCCACCGGCATCGTGGGCAGGGTGAACCGCGCACTGCCGCAGACGAGCTCGAGGTGCGTACCGACCGCGGCGATGTCCACCGGCTTGGCCGGCAACGCCTTGGTGATCTCGGCCAGCAACCGGCCGGAGACCAGCCCGGCGCCGTCCGCGTCCGCGTGAACGCCGACGCTGACCTGGCTGGACACCTCGTAGTCGAATCCCGAGACATGCAGCGTCCCGTCCGAGACGCGCAACATGACACCGGCCAGTACCGGTACGGATGGCCGGCTGGGCAGGCTCTTCGCCGTCCAGGCAACTGCGTCGGCGAGCGCGTCGCGCTCAACTCGGAACTTCATGCGATGCCTCCGCGGATGACAGCCTCTGGTCTGCGTGCTCATCGAACCTTATGGCGCGGCGGTGCGCAGCATGCGTCCGCCCCCGGCGTTGTCGACGATCGGGCAGACGCGGTATCCCCAGGCTGATGATTGGTCTTGATTGTTTTAGAGAGATATCTAGTCGTAGTCATCGGTGCTGTGTGTTCTGTGGAGAATGGACGTTGTTGCAGGTCAGACGCTTATGCACAGGTGGGCGAGGTGTGGAGAACAGGTGGTTAACCGGTCCAGATCTCCACAGCCGGACCTGTTGTGGGTCGGTTGTCCCCAGCTGTCCACCGGTCATCCACCGGTAACCCCCAGGGTTTACCCCAGGTCTGGGGATGATCCGTCGTTACCCGTCGTTGTCCGCACAGCTACCCCTTGGACATACCCACAGCGTCATCCCCAGAAGTTATCCACAGGCTGTGGACCCGGGCTGTGTATTCAGCCGGCGATCAGGGGGTCAACTTGATCCGGTTGGTCAGTTCGGCGATCTGGTTGTAGAGCGATCGCCGCTCAGCCATCTGCTGACGAATCTTGCGATCGGCATGCATGACCGTGGTGTGATCGCGGCCGCCGAATGCCTGGCCGATCCGGGGCAACGACAGGTCGGTCAGCTCGCGGCACAGGTACATCGCCACCTGCCGGGCGTTGACCAGTACCCGGGAACGGGAGTGCCCACGCAGATCCTCCAGGCTCACTCCGAAGTACTCGGCGGTGGCCACCATGATCTGGTCCGCGGTGATCTCCGGCCCGGACCCGTCCGGGATGAAGTCGCGCAGAACCTCCTCGGCGAGCGCAAGCTGCACCGGTGAGCGGGTCAGCGACGCGAACGCGGTCACCCGGATCAGCGCACCCTCGAGTTCGCGGATCGAGTTGGAGATCCGCGACGCGATGAACTCCAGTACGTCCGGTGGCGCGAAGAGCCGTTCCTGCGCCGCCTTCTTCTGCAGGATCGCGATCCGGGTCTCCAGATCGGGTGGCTGGATGTCGGCGAGCAACCCCCACTCGAACCGGGTCCGCAGCCGATCTTCCAGGGTGGCCAGCTGTTTCGGCGACCGGTCGGAGGTGATCACGATCTGCTTGTTCGCGTTATGCAACGTGTTGAACGTGTGGAAGAACTCCTCCTGGGTCCGCTCCCGGGTCTCCAGGAACTGGATGTCGTCGATCAGCAGGATGTCCACATCGCGGTAGCGGCGCTGGAACGCGCTGGTCTTGTCGTCCCGCAGCGAGTTGATGAAGTCGTTGGTGAACTCCTCGGTCGACACGTACCGCACCGAGCGGGCGTTGCCCAACGTCGTGGCGTAGTGGCCGATCGCGTGCAGCAGGTGCGTCTTGCCCAGCCCGGAGCTGCCATAAATGAACAGCGGGTTGTACGCCTTGGCCGGCGACTCGGCGACCGCAACGGACGCGGCATGGGCGAACCGGTTGGACGAACCGATGACGAACGTCTCGAACATGTACTTCGGGTTCAGCCGGTTGCCGCCGGTATCGCTGGGGTTTGTCGCCGGCCGCGGCGCAGGTCCGCGCAGATCCTCGCGGATCATCGGCAGCCCGCCCGCCTCGGCCGCCACGACGGTACGACCAGGGCCGCTCTCGGAGAACATCGGCTGGGCCGGCGCTGGCCGGGGCGCTGGCGGGGCATGCTCGGGCAA
>DASRRF010000018.1:0-4681 GCA_035695905.1 Micromonosporaceae bacterium
TGCTCCTCGACGAGCTGGCGGCCGTCGTCGAGGAGGCGTGTGAGGCCGCCGGGCTGGCCACCGTGCAGCGGACCGGCTGCCCGTTGCTGCTGGCGGTACACGGCGACCCGGACCTGGCCCGGGCGCCGGAGGCGGCCAAGCCCGCGCACAGCGCACAGGCGCTGGCCGCCGCGCTCGCGGACCGCTGCGCGCTGGCGCCGGCGGTCCGTGCGTACACGTCCGCCTGCGTGGCCGCGACCACGGCGGTGGCCGACGCGGCCGCGATGGTCGCGCACGGCCACGCCGACCGGGTCGTGGTGGCCGCCGGGTACCTCGTCGAGCCGGACCAGTTCGCGCTGTTCGACGCCGGCCGGGCGCTCGCCGTGGATGGCCGGGTACGGCCGTTCAGCGCGGGCCGGACCGGCCTGCTGCTGGGCGACGGGGTGGCCGCGGTGGTCGTCGAGTCGGCCGATGCCGCCCGGCACCGGGGTGCGCCGGCGCTGGCCCGGTTGGCTGGCTGGGGACGGGCCGGCGACGGGTACCACGTGGTGCAGCCGCGGCCGGACGGCACCGGACTGGCCCGCGCGATCCGCGCCGCGCTGGACCGCGCCGGCGTGCGGCCGGACCAGGTCGGGTACGTCAACGCGCACGGGTCCGGTACGCAGCAAAGCGATCGCGCCGAGGCGGCGGCGCTGCACCGGGCGCTGGGTGAGACGGCTGCACACACCCCGGTCAGCTCCACGAAGTCGGTACACGGCCAGGCGCTGGAGGCGTCCGGACTGCTCGAACTGATCATCACGATGCTCACCCTCGACCGCGGCCACCTGCCGGTCAACGCCGGTTTCCTGGCACCGGACGCGGACTGCCCGCTCGATGTCATCGTGGACACACCGCGCCCGGCCAGCCCGGCGTACGCGCTGAGCATCAATGCCGCGTTCGGCGGCGCCAACACCGCGCTGCTGGTCGGTACGGCATGAGCGCGGTGGCGGCCATCGAAAGCGACGCGCTGGCGGATCACGCCCGCCGCGCCGGCCTGGTGGTGCACGCCAGCGCCGGCTGGCCGGAGTCCACACAGGACACTGAACCGCCGGCGCTGGCCGGGTTCGTGCTGTCCTCGTTCAGCCCGCTGGTAGCCGAGGTCGCCGAGCGCTGCCTGCGCCGGGCGTACGGCCAGCCGCCGGCCGACCCGGCGCGCGGCTCGCGTACCGCCCTGGTGCTGCTCAGCGCGCTCGGCGACGTGGCCAGCGCGGTGCGGGTCGCGCACGCGGTGGACACCGGGGCACGGGTGGCGCCGCTGCTGTTCTTCCAGTCCGTACCGAACGCGGTCGCCGGGTACGTATCGGCGCGCTGGGGGTTGACCGGGCCGGTCGCCTGCCTCAGCGCCACCGGCGACGGGCTGGACGCGGCGGCCCTGCTCATCGAGGACGGCGACGCCGACGAGGCGCTGGTCATCCTCGTCGCCCAGGCACTTACCGGCGGCGAGCGCGACCACGCGGCCGGCGTGCTGGTAGCCAGATCCTCCACATTGGACATAGAAGGAGAACGACGATGAACCTCCGGGCCGCCCTCGCCGCCGATCCCGACCTCGGCGCCGGCAACGTACTGGTGAAGCTGCTGGAGCACGGGGCCGATCCGGACGGGCCGGGCATGACGTTCGACGTCGCGGTGGACGCCCACCCGGCCTGGACGCCGCTGACCCTCGGCCAGCTCGACGAGCGGGTCCGGGCCCGGGCGGCGTGGCTGCACGAGCGCGGGGTCAAGCCCCGCGATCCGGTTGCCATCTACGCCAGTACGGCCGCCGACACCTTCCTCAACTTCATGGCGCTGACCCGGCTCGGCGCGATCCCGGCCCTGATGAACGGGAACATCCCGGGCGACGTGGCGGCCGAGTACATCCGCCGGCTGCGGGCGATCGGCGTACTGACCGATGCCCGGCACCGGGAGCTGCTCGGTGAGCAGAGCCTGGGCACCTCGATGCTGGGCGCCACGTCCGGCGAGAGCGCGACCGTGCACCTGGGCGACGTGGCGCAGACCGGCACCGGCGACCCGGCCGCCGCCCCCGCGCCGTACCGGCACCATGTCGACGACCCGATCGCCATCACCCATTCGTCCGGCACCACCCGGATGCCCACCGCCGTGGTGCACTCGCACGGCAGCCTGTTCGCGGCGACCCGGCGGATCCGGCTGGCCGCGCCGCGCGCGCAGGGCACCGAGCGCGTGCTGTCCGCGCTGCCGGCCCCGCACACCGCCGGTATCCTCACCGTCAACCAGGCCCTGTGCAACCGGTCGGAGCTGCTCTTCCTGTCCCAACAGAACGACGGCGCGGTGATCCTCGACGCGATCGAGCGGTGGCGGCCGACCGGGGTGTTCGGCTTCGCGGTGACCTGGGCCGAGCTGGCCCGCTTCGACCTCAGCAAGCGGGACGTGGACTCGGTGGCGATCTGGTTCAACACCGGCGACTGCGCGCACGAGGCGCACATCCGCCGGCTGGTCGCGGTCGGCAGCCACCAGCGGGTCACCCGCGAAGGCGTGGTACGGGTGCCCGGCTCCGGGTTCGTGGACGGCATCGGCTCGACCGAGATGGGCCACTCCGCGTTCCACATCACCCACCGGAGCGACACCAGCCGGTACGGCCGGTGCGTCGGCAAGCCGCACGTGTTCGCCGATGTCGTACTGCTCGACCTGAGCACCGGCCAGGAGGTGCCGGTCGGCCAGATCGGCCACCTCGGGCTCAAGTCGCCGACCCTGTCGCTCGGGTACTGGAATGACTCGGTCAACACGTACCGCTACCGGCTGAACGGGTACTACCTCACCGGCGACCTGATGTACCGCGACGAGGAGAACTACTTCTACCACCTGGACCGCGCGGTCGACTCGGTGGACCTCGGCGGCGGCCGGTGGCTCTACACCGCGATGTCCGAGGAGCGCATCCTGGTCCGCTGCCCCGATGTGCGGGGCTGCACCGTGGTCGCGGTCCGCCAACCCGATGAGACCGTGGTGACCGACGTCCTGCTGCTGCTCGACGCGGACGCGGACCCCGACGCCGACCGCACCGAGGCGGTACGCGCCGCGCTCGGCGACGCGGCCGGCGCGACGCTGCGCAAGGTGATCGCGGTCGGCGACGCGGACATCCTCACCGGACCGACCGGCAAGGTACGCAAGTTCCTCATGCGGCAACGGCACCTGGCCACCATGGGGTCCACATGAGACGCGCTGCTGGTTTCTCACCCCGCCACCCCACCCACCCTGAGGATACTCCGGTCATCACCGGGATCGGTCTGGTCACCCCGGTCGGGCAAGTCCTCGATGAGGTGTTCGACGCGATGTGCACCGGCCGCTCCGGCCTGCGGTGCCCGCCGCCGGAGCACATCCTGTCCGGCACCGTCGACGTGGCCGGCATCGGGCCGGACATCGACCCGACGAGCGTGCTACCCGCGACCGAGGCCCGCGTCGTCGACCGGTACGTGGTGATGGCGCTGCGCGCGGCCGCCGACGCGCTGGCCGACGCGGGCGTGGTGGTGGGGCGCGACGTCGACCCGTACCGGATCGGCGCGATCGTCTCCGGCACCGGCGGGCTCGCCCTGCTGGAGGCGCAGGTTGTGCTCCGTACCAAGAAGGGCCGGTTGGGGGTCAGCCCTTACCTGCTGCCCGGAATGCTGCCGAACATGGGCGCGGCCCGGATCGCCATCAAGCACAACATCCGCGGGTACACCTCGTCGATCGGCACCGCGTGCGCCGCCGGGGCACAGTCCATCGGCGAAGGGGTCCGGCTGCTGCGCTCCGGCGAGGCCGACGTCGTCCTATGTGGATGCAGCGAGGCACCGCTGTTCCCGACCCTGGCCGACACCTTCGGCAACGCCCGGGCGCTGGCTCGTGGCTGGGCCGATCCGACCCAGGCCAGCCGCCCGTTCGACAAGCGGCGCAACGGTCTCGTGCTCAGTGAGGGCGCCGGGGTCTTCGTCCTGGAACGCGCGTCGCACGCGGCCGCGCGTGGGGCCACCGCCTACGCCGAGGTGCTCGGTTGGGGTGCCACCACGGATGC
Organism: Micromonosporaceae bacterium; assembly: GCA_035695905.1. GTDB lineage: Bacteria > Actinomycetota > Actinomycetes > Mycobacteriales > Micromonosporaceae > EFPC-2. The sequence continues at coordinate 4,022 of DASRRF010000018.1, forward strand.
GCACCACCCGACGACGCCGCGCCCGGACGGTGAGGCGGCCGCGGAGTGCATGCGGCGGGCGCTGGCCGATGCCGGGCTGTCCGGCTCCGACGTGGGGTACCTCAACGCGCACGGCACGAGTACGAAGCTCGGCGACGCGGCCGAGGCGCTGGCGATCCGGACGGTGTTCGGCGCGCGGCAGCCCGCGGTCAGCTCCACCAAGGGGGTCACCGGCCACATGCTCGGGGCGTCCGGCGTGATCGAAGCCGCGGTGACCGTACTGGCGATGAACCGCGGCGTACTCCCGCCGACGCACAACCTCGACGACCCGGATCCCGCCTGCGACCTGGACCACATCCGGAGCAAGCCGCGAACGGCGACCGTCGACGTCGGCTTGTCCAACTCCTTCGGCTTCGGAGGACACAACGTGAGCCTCGTGTTCGGCAAGCCGCGCGCAGCGCGGTCACGGGGCAACGGAGAGGAAGGCTGGCAATGACCATCCACGGCATTGACCACGTGGAGCTCTACGTCGGCGATGCGCGCCAGACGGCGTACTACCTGTGCAGCGGGTTCGGCTTCCGGATCTGCGGGCAGGGGGGTCCGGAGACCGGACTGGCGGACCAGCGCTCGTTGCTGCTCGGCCAGGGCGACATCCGCATCCTGCTGACCTCGGGGCTGTCG
>DASRRF010000019.1:0-4091 GCA_035695905.1 Micromonosporaceae bacterium
GGCTACGACGTGGCGAGCTACGACCTCACGTTGAGGTACGAGCCGGCCACCGACCAGTTGACCGGGCGGGCGCTGATCACCGCGACCGCCACCGCCGACCTGTCCCGGTTCAACCTTGACTTCGCCGGGCTCACCGTGCACTCGATCTCGGTCAACGGCAAGGCCGCCACGCAGAGCCGCGACGGCCAGGAGCTCACCGTCACGCCGGCGGCCGGGTTGCCCAGCGGTGGACAGTTCACAGTGGACATCTCGTACTCCGGCGTACCGACACCGATCTCGCGGCCGGGCTTGGGTGCCGAGGGCTTCCTGCACACCGACGACGGCGCGATCGCGCTCGGTGAGCCGGAAGGCGCGGCGAGCTGGTTCCCGGTCAACGATCACCCGCTGGACAAGGCGACGTACGCGGTCGCGGTGACCGTACCGGCCGGCCTGACCGCGCTGAGCAACGGCGTACCGGCCGAACCGACCACAGTGGACGGTTGGACCACCTGGCGGTGGGCCGAGCACGCGCCGATGGCGAGCTATCTGGCCACCGTGGTGATCGGCAAGTACCGGGTGACGACCTCGACACACGACGGGAAACCGGTGGTGACCGCGGTTGAGCAGAGCCTACCGGCGGGCAACGCCGACCAGGCGGTGGCTCGTACCGTTGAGGTCGCCGACTTTCTCGCCACCCGGTTCGGCCCCTACCCGTTCGACGCGTACGGCGCGATCGTGCACAACGACCCGCGGATCCGCTACGCGCTGGAGAACCAGAGCCGTCCGGTCTACTCCGCGCGGTTCTTCGACCGCGAGGCGGCGAGCTGGGTCGTCGCGCACGAACTCGCCCATCAGTGGTACGGGGACAGCGTGTCGATCCACCACTGGGAGGACATCTGGCTGAACGAGGGGCTGGCCTCGTACGCCGAATGGCTCTGGTCCGAACACACCGGGACGGCGACCGCGGACCAGATGTTCGACCGGTTGTACGCGCCCGCCGGGGAGGCGGACTGGCGGATCGCGCCCGGCGCGCCGGGTCCCGGCGCCGGGTTGTTCGACCGGTTCGCCGTCTACTCCCGCGGCGCGATGGCCGTGCACGCGCTGCGCAAGGCGGTCGGGGACGCCGTGTTCTTCCGGATCCTGAAGACCTGGGCGGTGGAGAAGCGGGACGGCAACGCCACCATCGCGGAGTTCATCACGCTGTCCGAGCGGTTGGCCGGCAAGCCGCTAAGGCCGCTCTTCGACGCCTGGCTGTACCGGACGAGCAAGCCGACCCATCCGTGACCGCCTGGCCCGGCACGCTCGCCCGGCCTGCCTGGCCAACTCGGTGAGGTGTCGGGAATCCGCCGGGGGTTGCGGTAGGTGCGCCCGCGCACGAAAGATGGCGCAGTGGGAAGCGATCAGACGGGTACGGCCAGGGCCGCGGCAGGCCTCGACGTGTCGTGCGGTGCCGCGCACGCGCGACTGAGTCCGGACCAGACCGTGGTGATCGGCCGGGATTCGGACTGCGGACTGGTGGTCGACGATCCGTTGGTGTCCCGGCAGCATGCCAAGGTGTCCTGGGTGGACGGTGGCTGGGTGCTCGACGACCTGGACAGCACGAACGGCACCTGGATCGGCGGCGAGCAGATCAGCGCGGCGCCACTCGCCGACGGCACGGTCGCCCGGCTTGGCAACGCGGACGGGCCGGCGGTGGAGTTCGGGTTCGTACACACGCACCCGCCGGTGCCGGCCCCGCGGGAGCCGGAGGACGAGCCGCCGATGACCGCGCTCGCGGTGGCCGGCCGTACCCTGGCCGGGGAACACGATGCGGACCAGGGGATCCGGATCGGCCGTACGCCGGACAACCACATCGTGGTCGACGACCTGCTGGTCTCCCGGCACCACGCGGAGATCCGCCGGGCCGGCGACGGCTACCAGGTGGTCGACCTGGGCAGCCGCAACGGCACATACGTCAATGGCCAACAGGTACCGCGGGCCGCCCTGCACCCGGGCGACCTGCTCGTGATCGGCCGGCACCAGTTCGTCTTCGACGGCCAGCGGCTTCAGGAGTACGTCGACACCGGCCCGGTTTCGCTCACCGCCGACGGGCTGACGGTCCGGTTGGGCAAGCAGATACTGCTGTCCGACGTGACGTTCGGGCTGACCGAGGGCAGCCTGCTCGCGGTGATCGGACCGAGCGGCTGCGGCAAGTCCACGTTGCTGCGGGCGATGACCGGGATCCGCCCGGCGACCGAGGGCCGGGTCCACTACGACGGCCGCGACCTCTACGCCCACTACGCCGAGCTGCGCTACCGGATCGGCCTGGTACCGCAGGACGACGTGCTGCACCGCCAGCTCACGGTACGCCGGGCACTGCGGTTCGCCGCATCGCTGCGCTTCGCCGACGACGTGCCACGCAAGGAGCGGCACGCCCGGGTCGAGGAGGTGCTGGCCACGCTCGGCCTCGCCGACCGCGCGAAACAGCGCATCGACACGCTCTCCGGCGGGCAGCGCAAGCGCACCTCGGTCGCGCTCGAACTGCTGACCGAACCGTCCATGCTCTATCTCGACGAGCCGACGTCCGGGCTGGATCCCGCGCTCGACCGCGAGGTGATGCAGGAACTGCGCGAGATGGCCAACAGCGGCCGGACCGTCGTCTGCGTCACGCACAGCGTCCTGCACCTCGACGACTGCGATCGGGTACTGGTCATGTGCCCGGGCGGAACGGTCGGCTACTTCGGGCCGCCGGACGGGGTGCTGGACTTCTTCAGCGCCGGTGACTACGCGGACGTGTTCGAGATGGTCACCGACAGTCCTGAGGATTGGACCCGCCGGTACCGGGACTCGGAGCTCTACCAGCAGTACTGCGGATCCGTGGCGGCCTCGGCGCGAGTGGGTTCGGCCGCGCCGCTGGTTTCTCCCGCGCCGCCGGCCGGGCCGCTGGTTTCGGCGCCCGAGCAGGCCGCGCCGGTTGAGCCGGCCGTGCTGGTTGAGCCGGGCGCGCCTGCGATCGGCCGGGCCAAGGTGGCCAATGCCAACCTGCGCGGCCTGCCGCTGCGCAAGCGTGCGTTGCATCCGGCGGCCCCGATCCGCCAGTACATCACCCTGTGCCGGCGCATGCTCAGCGTGATAGTTGCCGATCGCGGGTACGCGTTGTTCCTGCTCGGCCTGCCGCTGGCGCTCGCCTTGCTGACCCACTCGGTACCCGGCAACGACGGGCTGAAGCCGCCGGCCAACCCGCTCCTCATTGGACATTCGCTGGAGGCCCAGCGACTACTCGTGGTGCTCATCGTCGGCGCGGCGTTCCTGGGCATCGCGCCGGCGATCCGGGAGATCGTGTCGGAATCGACAATCTACAGCCGGGAACGGGCGGTCGGGCTCTCGCCCGGCGCGTACCTCGCCTCCAAGCTCACCGTCTTCGCCGTGGTCAACAGCGTCCAGGTGGCGCTGTTCGTATGGCTGTCGCTGCTCGGTCGCGGCGCGCCGAAGGAGGCGCTCGTACTCGGGTCACCGACCGGTGAAGTCATCGTGGCGGTGGCCCTGGTCGCGCTGACGTCGACCGTGATGGGCCTGTTCATCAGCGCTCTCGTGCGTACCACCGAGCAGACCACACCGGTGCTCGTCGTACTCGTGATGGCTCAGCTCGTCCTCTCCGGTGGGCTCTTCGAGCTGCAGGGCGAAGCGGTGCTCAACCAGATCTCCTGGCTGGCGCAGACCCGCTGGGGCTTCGCCGCCGGGGCGTCCACTGTGGACCTGTTGCGCCTGTCGCCGGTGGAGGACTCGCTGTGGCAGCACACCGCCGGGGCATGGTGGCGCTCGATCGGCCTGCTTGCCCTGCACGGCGCGGTGCTGACCGCCGCGGCCCGGCTGGCCCTGCTCCGCCACGAACCCGGCCGCCAGTAGCGCCGCTGGCCGAGGAGATCGACGGTGTGCCGGGCGGATCCTGGGGGGACGCGGTCAACATGCCGATCACCGCGCACATTCTCGGCGGATGCCCGATCGGCGCCGATCCGGCGCGCGGCGTGGTTGATGCGTACCAGCGGGTCTTCGGGCATCCCGGGCTGCACGTGGTCGACGGCGCGGCGGTCAGCGCGAACCTCGGTGTGAACCCGTCGCTGACCATCGCCGCC
>DASRRF010000020.1:0-6346 GCA_035695905.1 Micromonosporaceae bacterium
GGGCTGCCGGGCTCCCGCCCGTCGATGTGCATCGAGTAGTTCTCGATGCCGGAGCAGAACCCGACCTGGCGCATCATCTCCAGGTCGTACGTCGTGCGCATGCGCAACCGCTGGGCCTCCAGCAGCTTGCCGAGCCGCTCCAGCTCGGCGAGGCGGTCGGCCAGCTCCACCTCGATGCCGCGGATCGCCCGCTCCATCCGCGCCGGGCCGGCCGCGTAGTGCGTGGCCGGGAAGATCATCAGCTCGGTGGCCTCCTTGACCACGTCGCCGGTGAGCGGATGCAGGTAGTAGAGCTTCTCCACCTCGTCGCCGAACAGCTCGACGCGGACCGCCAGCTCCTCGTAGGCCGGGATGATTTCCAACGTGTCCCCGCGGACCCGGAACGTGCCGCGGTTGAACGCCATGTCGTTGCGGGTGTACTGGATGTCGACGAGACGCCGCAGCAGCTTGTCCCGGTCGACCTCCTGCCCGACGGCCACCTTGACGGCGCGGTCCAGGTACTCATCCGGGGTGCCCAGCCCGTAGATGGCCGACACGGTGGCCACCACGATCACGTCGCGGCGGGTCAGCAGCGACATGGTCGCCGAGTGCCGCAGCCGCTCGACCTCCTCGTTGACCGACGAGTCCTTCTCGATATATGTATCGGTCTGCGGGATATACGCCTCGGGCTGGTAGTAGTCGTAGTAGGAGACGAAATACTCCACCGCGTTGCGTGGCATCAGCTCGCGGAACTCCTTGGCGAGCTGCGCGGCGAGGGTCTTGTTCGGAGCGATCACCAAGGTGGGCCGCTGGACCCGCTCGATGAGCCATGCGGTGGTGGCGCTCTTGCCCGTGCCGGTCGCGCCAAGCAGCACCGACTGCCGCTCGCCCCGGCGGACCCGCCGCTCCAGGTCGGCAATCGCGGTCGGCTGGTCACCGGAGGGCTGGTACTCGCTGATCACCTCGAAGTGACCATCGAGGCGCGGGATGTCGAGCGTCATGGACCCAACCTACGCCGGGGGTACGACACTGTTGCCCGGTCGCGCGCTACCCGGGCGGGAGCGCATCACGATCTCCGCACCGACCAGGCCGACCCAGCCGAGCGCGCACAGCGCGGCGCCGGCCACCGGTGCCCGTACCGCGACCGCGACGATCAGCGCGAGGCCGGCCAGCGCCGCCTTGACCGCAATGATCGGCGAGTGCCCACGGAGCCCGAAAGGCGACGAAACAACCACGAACGCGACGATGAGCGCGACCTGTGCACCGCCGAGCAGAGCCACCCCACCGGCGGCGTGCTTCGCCGCCGCCTCGGCCGCCAACTGGACCCCCACCCCGGCCGCCGCGATCGACGCGTAGATCAGCAGGTGCCCGTACCCGTAAAGGAAGCTGGCCACCTGCGCGCGGCGGCCGCCCTCGATGGCCCGGTCGATGGCGCCCTCGTCGAACGCATCGAAATAGACCCACCACATGCAGCAGGCGATGACGAAGCCGGACACCGCGACGACCACCGCGCCCGGGTTCCAGTGCGTGGTCTCGATGCCGTTCACGACGCTGAGCACGGCCTCGCCGAGTACCACGATCACGAACAGCCCGAACCGCTCGGGCATGTGCGAACGCTGGTGTGGCGGGTTACGCATCCGGGCGTACGCGATCGGCCCGGAAATCAGCGCATTTGCCGTCAGTGCCAGGCCCCAGACCAGATATCTCCCCGGCACGGGTACGGCCAGAGACAGGAACCACAGCGCGGACCCGATCGCCGAACCGGCGACGTACCAGTGGCACAGCTCGGCGGCGCGCGGCTCGGCCCGGGCGGCTACCGCGTACATGCCGGCCAGCAACGCGAACAGCGCGCCGAACGTACCCGCGAACCGGCCGGAGTCGGCCGCAATGCCGTCGCCGAGGGTGACCGCGAGCACGGCCGCGCCGAGCATCGCGACGAGCTGTGCCAACCGCTGCAACGGGCCGTCGTCGTCGAACAGGTCGGCGAAGTACGAGAAGCTGATCCACAGCCACCACACGGCCACGAACAGCCCGGCGTACCCGAGCAGCCCCGGTACCGAGTGATCGACCCGCAACTGAATGGCGAGCCGGGCCACCGCAACCACGAACACGAGGTCGAAGAAGAGCTCCAGCCAGGTGGCCCGGCGCAGCGCCTCCCAGTCGTGGATGCCCCGGCGCCGGGCCGCGGTCCGCTGCTCGTCCGTCACGGGTGACAATGGTAGGTCTGTTACGGGTGTCGATGGATGGGTTCATTGATGGCCGTGCGACCGTCTGTACACGATCGGCTCCAACATTGCGATTGTGTGCCTTACATCACCGCGATACCGTCGAGGGGTAGGCCGCTCGCGGCGGTCTGTCGGGCACAAGACCGGGCCTCCACACCGGCCAGGTCCCGCTCGACGCAAGGTTGCAGCCCCGGGTCGCGGGTCTCCCCGACGGACCGGCGAGCGCACCATTGCGGTCGCGCCGAAGGGCGCAGACCGGCCGCCGCGAGCGCCCTTTGCCTTCCCTCGACCCCGCCACCCCGCCCACATCCGTATGCGCGCGTCACCTCCGCGGCGGCCACGCGTTCAACCAGCCGTGAGGCCCTCAGGCAGCCGGCGACACCGGGCGCTGACCATCGTGGTGACGTCCTGCCTCGCGCTGGGCACGGTGGCAGGCCTGGCCAGCACGCTGGGTTCCTGCGCGCCACGGCACGAGGCGCCGGCGCCGAGCCGACCGCTGTCCGGTCCGGAGGCGAGCCGGCTTGCCAGCATGCGGCTGCACAACTTCCGGGACGGCCGGGTCGCGCTGCACGGCACGCTCGGCGCACCGGGCCAGGAAATCACGCTGAACGGCTGGGTGGACTGGCAGCGGCCGTTGGCGTACCTCGCGGTCACCGGGCGTACACCGGGCGCGGCTGACGGGCTGATCCAGGCGGTGCCCGGCGTGGTCGCGGCGCGGCCGGGCCGGGTCACCGTACCGCCCGCGCAGCCGCCCGCCGACGGTTGGCGGGTACGCCCGCTCGGGCCGACCGGGCCGAAGGGTGCGCCGCTGGACACCATGCTCACGGTGCTGTTCACCGTCGCCGCCGACCAGCTCGACTCCCCCGAACCGATCGCCCGCAGCGATGCCCGCTGGCTGCGCCGGGACACCGTGGCGAACGTGCCGGTCGACGTCCTGCTTGGCCCCGCCGTACCCCCGCGACTGGCCAGCCCGACCCCGGCGGCGATGGGACCGGTGCAGCCCAGGCCGAGCGCGACGGTGAGCCTGCCCGATCCCGGTTCGCTTGCCGCGCAAGGGGGTGCGGTGCGGTACTGGCTCGACGCGCAGGCCCGGCTGCGCCGGCTCGAAGCGGTGGTCGGCGTGAACATCCCGCTGCTGCTCGACTTCGACCGTGCCCAGCAGCCCGAGCTGGCCGCGATCGACCTGCTCGGCGGGCGGCGCGTCGCGCCCCGCGCGGTGACCGGCGCCGAGGCCGCGATGCTCGCCCGGGTACGCCAGCGGGATCGCGCGGCGCGCGGCGGTGAGGTACGCGTGGTCATCCCGACACCGGTGGCCGGCCTGCTCACCGCCGGCGGGTGGCTGGACTGGCGGGCCGGGGTCGGCTACCTCGCGGTGCGCGACCCGGCCCGGGCCGGCGAGCAGCTGCTGATCCGCGCCGACCTGTCCGGCGTCGCGAGCCTGGCGGTACGCGCCGCCGGTAGCGCCGCGCCGCTGCCGCCACCGCGCGGCGCCTGGCAGCGCAGCCGCTGGGAACAGCGGTACGACGCGGCCGGCGCGAGTGACCTGGACCTGTTGCTCAACGAGGCGGTCGGGCTGGCCAGCTCCGGCCGCGACGACGCCGATTTCCTTGCCCGTACGGCAACGTGGTTGCGCACGGACACGGTCAACGGGGTAGCCGTTGCGGTCTTCGAGGTCGCCAAGCCGGCCGAGCACGGGGTTCCCCGCGGGCAGGCCCGGCTGCGCTACTGGATCGACGGATCCGGGTTACTGCGCCGGCTGGAGGTACGCGCCCGCTCGGGTGGGTTCGGCCGGCTCGACGTGGCGCCGCGTACCCGGGTCCCGTACCTGCCCGCAGTCACCTATCCATAGCCCGTATGTAGAGGTTGACCGGCCGGCCGGGATCCGCCGAGCCGTGCCGCCGGGCCACGCCCGGCACCGGCGGAAGACCCGCCTCGGCTAGCGGCTCGACAATCTCGTCGGCCACCGCGTCGCTCGGCACGTCCAGCTCAATGTCCACAGTGTCCGGTGCCGGGCGCCCGGGCATCGAGGTCGGACCGGTGTGCCGCATGCTCAGCGCCGCCGCGCCGACCGCGTGCCCGATCCGGGCGGCGATGCGGGCGTACTGCTGCGGCCACGTCGGGTCGTACGGCACCGCGGTCGGGTCCGGCGGCCAGACCGGCCGGCGCAACCGCACGTTATCCTCGTACGGCACCAAACGGTCACGCCACAACTCGTCGATCCGGCGCCACAGCACGTCCCGCGTGCCGTCGTTGGGCAGGAGCACGTCCGCGACCGCCGCCCGCTGTGCATCGCTGGCCTGCGCGGCGATCCTGGCCCGTACCTCCGCCTCGGTCATGCTCCGCCCCCGCGCCAGCCGGACGATCCGGACCGGCTCGCTGGCCGTAACCACAAGCACGATGTGGTACGACGGAGCCAGCCCGGTCTCGACGAGCAACGGCACATCGTGTACGACGATCGCCGCGGGACCGGCCTGCGCCGCGAGCTCCAGGCTGCGGGTCCGTACTCGTGGATGGATGATGGCTTCCAGCCGCTTGCGCGCGTCATCGTCACCGAACACCGCGCGACCCACCGCGGGCCGGTCCAGCGAGCCGTCCGCGGCGAGTACGCCGGAACCGAACGCCGCCACGACCTCGGCAAGGCCCTCGGTGCCCGGCGCCACGACGTCGCGAGCGAGCACGTCCGAGTCGATGACCACCGCGCCGAGCGTGGCCAGCCGTCCGGCGACGGCGCTCTTGCCCGCTCCGATCCCACCAGTGAGTCCGACCTTCAGCACCCGACCAGTGAACCGCACGCGATCGTCGAGCGAGCGCGTGGGCGTCGGCGCGGGTACGGCGCGTCGGCGTGGGTGCCGGCGCGTCGGGCCGGCGCTACGGCGCGTCGTGGCCCCCTGTGAGACAAAGCCGACATATGGTTGTTTCAGCTACCAGCGGAGGAGGCGCCGCGATGGCTGACGCCCGCACGTGCTTGTTCACCATGGGACCCACCCGATGGGTCACTCCCCCACCACCACCGCTCTGGATCCGCCGACCGCGGCCCCGGCACCGGCTGGGTTCACCGGGCCTGCGGCACAGCCGGGAACTCTGCCCGACCGCCGAACGGCGTCGCGCGGTACGTGCCGCCGTCGCGCCCCGGCACGCTGCGCCGGCTCCGTCCCGGGTACGCCAGATCCGCTCGGCCGCGGTCCTCGTGGCGCTCGGCACCCTGCTGATCAGCGGCTGGTTCGTGGCCGCCGGGGCGAGCGCGTTCGCCCAGATGATCGGCCCGTAGCCGACACAGCCGCCGCTCACCCCATGCAGCCGCCCACCCCGGCGGAGGCCCCGTGGCCGCCCCACGCCCCCGGTCGCCCCCTTGCATAGACATTGGCCTATGCACACGACATAGGTGCGATCAACTTGGGGTGCATAGGCCGACGTCTATGACGGCGCAGCAACGGCGCAGCAACGGCGCTACGACAGCGCAACGGAAGCGCCCCGGTCGGGCGAACCCGACCGGGGCGTTGCGTACCGTTGGCTCAGCTCTTGCCGCCGGCCAGCTTCTCCCGCAGTGCGGCGAGCGCCTCGTCGGTGGCCAGCGTGCCCGCCGGCTCCTCCGGGCGCGCGGGCGTTGCCGCGGCCGGCGCACCGTTCGTCGCCGCCCCGGCCGGCGCGGCCGCACCGGACGCCGGTTCGGCTGCCGCGTCCGCGGCCCGGGCCGACTGCACCTGCTTGGTGTGCGCCTCCCAGCGCAGGCGGGCCTCGGCGTACTGCCGCTCCCACTCTTCGCGCTGCTTGTCGAAGCCGTCGAGCCACTCGCCGGTCTCCGGGTCGAAGCCCTCCGGGTAGATGTAGTTGCCCTCGGTGTCGTACGTCGCGGCCATGCCGTACAACGTCGGGTCGAAATGCTCCTCGCCCTCGACGAAGCCCTCGTTGGCCTGCTTGAGGGAGAGCGAGATCCGCCGCCGCTCCAGGTCAATATCGATGACCTTCACCATGACGTCGGAGCCGACCTGTACCACCTGCTCCGGGATCTCGACATGACGCTCGGCCAGCTCGGAGATGTGGACCAGGCCCTCGATGCCGTCGTCGACCCGGACGAACGCGCCGAACGGCACCAGCTTGGTCACCTTGCCGGGCACGATCTGCTGGATCGCATGGGTCCGGGC
>DASRRF010000021.1:0-4553 GCA_035695905.1 Micromonosporaceae bacterium
TGGCTTCGACACGCTTGCCCGCGACCTCATGGCGTGCCGCATCATCGATCTGTCCTGCGACGTCAGCGTGCACGAGCCAGGGCCGTTCCAGACCAGCATCGACGTGGTCGAGGCCGCCGACGGCGCGGAGATCTTCTGTGCAAGGGTGTTGCAGAACCTGGTACCTGAGGCGGTCGGCCGGCTCCATCCGGAGCATTTCCCTGATCGCGCTTTCCTCCGGCACGAGATGGTCAGGGCGTCGGTGCACGCCGGCTCGCACATCGACGCGCCTGGGCACTACGGCCCGTCGGCGGACGGCAGCCGCGGCCACATCAACGACGCTCCACTGGAGGCATTCGTCGGCCGCGGGGTGCTGCTCGACGTGACCGGAACCGACAGCTGGCAGGTCGAACCGCGACACGTCAAGGCCGCCGCGGACGCGGCCGGCGTGAGCGACTACGGACAGTCCATTGTGCTCATTCACACCGAGCGCGACAAGGCCATCTCCGCGGACGTGGTCGAGGGCCTGCTCGACAGCGGGGTACGGGTGATCGGCACCGACGCCGACGGATTCGACGGCGAGTTCGCGCCCATCATCCACCGGTTCCTGGAGCACGAGGATCCGAGGACGCTGTGGCCCGCGCACATGCTCGGCCGGCGCCGCCCGTACTACCAGATCGAGCGACTGCGGAACCTACACCTGCTGCCGGCCACCGGCTTCATCGTCATGGCCATGCCGGTGCTGATCGAAGGAGCGACGGCGGCATGGACCCGCGCGGTCGCGTTCGTACCGCCGGTCGGGCGGTAGGGCTAGCCAGCCAAGGATTGGGCATGGGCACGGACGGACGGCTGGCCGGCCGGGTAGGCACCCTCTCTCCGCGCTAGGCCCCTTCTCTGCGGGTCTCGGGACCGAGCCAGCGGTCCAGGTAGCTGTGCAGTCCGGCCAGGTCGGTGCCGCCGGCCCGGTACCCGAGGTATCCATCCGGCCGGACCAGGTACTGCATCGGCCGGTCGCTCACCAGCCGGGCCGGCGCGCCGACCGCGCTGACCCGGTGCACCGTAAGGAACCGCGGGTACCGGCCGGCGATGTCCGCGGGTACGCCGTCCGGCCAGGCCGAATCCGGGCCGCACAGCAACAGGTGGAACCCGGGCGCGGCGACCATCTCGTGCAGCGTTGAGGTGGTGCCGTCGCTGGTGACCGGCGCATCCGGCAACCGGTCGCCGGCCCGCGGTCCCCGGCGCGGCGCCCGCGGGCCCTCGGTGCTGGCCGGGCTGCTCCGGTACTGCAGCGCCAACTCCGCGATCACTCGGAAGGCGTACCCGCGAAGCTTCCTGGCCCGAATCGCGAGGCGGGCGAGGTGTGGCACCACGCTGGTGCGCACGAACCTCAGCACCCCATTGGTGGATGTGGCGAACGTGAACAGCCGATCCGTGGTACGCAGCACCAGCCGGCCCACCGGCCCGCGTTCGGGCTCGTACGTGTCGAGCAGCCCCGGCGCCGCACCGGCGCAGACCAGCGCGAGCTTCCAGCCCAGGTTGATGGCGTCCTGGATGCCGGTGTTCATCCCCTGCGCGCCGGCCGGGCTGTGGATGTGCGCGGCGTCCCCGGCGAGGAACGCCGGTCCGGCCCGGTGGTGGGTGGCACCGCGGTTGTGCAGCCGGAAGTTCGTCATCCACACTGGACTGTCCAGCCGTACCAGACCGTGCGTATACCGGTCGCAGAGGGCCTGTACGTCGGCGAGGGACACCGGGTCCTCGGCCGGTGTCGGATCGGCGCGCCCGCGCATCGCGAGCACCCGCCACGGCGCCGGCTGGCCGAGCGGGAAGAGGAACAGCATCCCCTCGCCGGAGATGAAGCTGTGCACCGCCCCGGCCTCGACACCGGCGGCGTTCAGATCGGCCAGCACGAACGTCTGCGGGTACGCCCTTCCGGCGAACGGGATTCCGGCGAGGTTGCGTACCGTGCTGTGCGCGCCGTCGCAGCCGGCGATGTAGCGCGCCTGGACTTGCTCGGTGCGCCCGTCGCCGTGCCGCAGCGTGCAGGTGAGCCCGCCGTCCTGCGCGGTGTAGTCGACCAGTTCGGTGCCACGCTCCACAGTGGTGCCACCGGCGGTGAGGTGCTCGTCGAGGATGCGCTCCGTCTCCGCTTGGGAAAGGAAGAGCAGATAGGGGTACGGCGTATCGTCCGCGCCGATGTCGAACAGCGGGATGCTCACGACCCGATCGCCGAAGTGCATCTGTGCCCGTACCGCCGGATTGCCGTTGCGTACCATCGCTTCGGCCACCCCGAGCGGGGCGAGCACCTCCAGCGTCCGGGGCTGTACGGCCAGCGCACGCGACTCGTGCGCCCGGTCGAGATGCCGATCGATAATGCGAAATGGGGTGCCGTACGCCTGCAGCTGGCTGGCCAGACAGAGCCCGGTCGGGCCGGCACCCACCACGAGTACGTCCATCACGCCCGTCAACCTACCGCGGACGACCTCGGGATTCCCCTCGTTGCAAACGCGCCTAGCCGTGCGGTAATGAATCGGTCAGGAAGCCGCAACGAATGCCGCACCAGCGGCGGGGGTTGCTGTGGAGTTTCGCGTCCTGGGCAGCTTCGAGGTCATCGCGGAGGATCGGCGCGCCACGCCGAGCGCGCCGAAGCTTCGACAAGCACTTGCCCTCATGGTCCTTGAGCACAACAAGATAGTGCATACCCATAGCCTGATCGACGAGCTCTGGGGGGAGTCACCACCCCGGCAGGCCACCAAGACCGTACACACGTACATCTATGAGATTCGACGTGGTCTGCAGCGGTTCGGCGACCTGGACCAGATCCTGGTCACCCGACCAAGTGGTTACATGGTCCTGGCCGAGCCGGCCTCCATCGACGTCAACGTGTGCGAGACGCTGATCCGCAACGCGGGCGAGGCGCTCGCCCGGCGCGACCCGGGTACGGCCCGGCAACTGCTCTGCGAGGCGCTGACCCTGTGGCGCGGCCAACCGCTGTCGAACGTCACCTGTGGAAAGCACCTGCAGGCGGTCGCCACCCGCCTCGAGGAGACCTGGTTGCAGGCGCTGGAGATGCGCATCGACGCCGACTTCCAGCTCAACCGGCACCACGAGCTGGTCGGCGAGCTCAAGGCGCTGAGCGAGAGCAACCGGTTCCACGAGGGGCTGCACGGCAAGCTCATGCTCGCGCTGTACCGGTGTGGCCGGCGCAACGAGGCGCTGGAGGTCTACCGCCGGCTGCACCAGCGGCTCGGTGAGGAGCTCGGGTTGGGGCCGGGTTCGCAGATCCAGCGCCTGCAACAGCTGATGCTCTTCGCCGACCCCGCGCTGGAGCCGCCTCCGGTCCGGCGCAACGCGCTCGCCGCGGCGCCGGTCGCCCCGCCGGCCCAGTTGCCGCCCGACATCCCGGACTTTGTCGGCCGGCAGGATGTCCTCGGCACCGCCCGTACCATGCTCGACGCCGACCGGAACGGCAACGGAGCGCCGATCATCTCGCTCACCGGGATGCCCGGTGTCGGGAAGACCGCTACCGCCGTCCACATTGCACACTCGGCTCGCGACCACTTCCCGGACGGCCAGCTCTACGCCGATCTGGGCGGATCGCACGGCGTGCCGGACAGCCCGGCACAGGTGCTCGGGCTGTTCCTGCGCAGCGCCGGCCTCGGTGCCGACCTGCCGGACAGCGGCAACGAGCTGACCGCCGCGTTCCGCACCTGGACCTCCGGCCGCCGGGTACTGCTGGTCCTCGATGACGCGGACTGCGCGACGCAGGTGGAGACGCTGCTGCCGGCCGGGCACGGCTGCGCGGTCATCGTGACCAGCCGCGGCCCGCTGTACGGGCTGTCCTCGGTAACCCCGTTCCACCTCGCGGTGCTCGACGTCGACGACGGCGCCGAGCTGCTCGCCCGGATCGTCGGGCGGGACCGGGTGGATCGTGAACCCGTCGCCGCGGCGGACATCGTACGGCTGGTCGGCGGGTTGCCGCTGGCCATCCGGTTCCTCGGTCAGCGGCTGGCCTCCGTACCCACGCAGCGGCTGGATCAGTTCGTCAGCCGGATGACCAAGGCGGGCAGCCGGTACCGGTTGTCCGATCTGGCGTACGTCGGCATGGATCTGCGTACCCGCCTCGAAGCCAGCTACCGCAAGCTGGACGAGCGCGACAGGTCCGCGTTCCGGTTGCTGGCGGTGCTGCGCGAGGACGGCTTCACCGCGGCCGACGCGTCCGAGGTCTTCCTCGGTGACGTGGTGGCCGCCGAGCTCACCCTGCTCCGGCTCGCGGATGTCAACCTCGTTCAGATTGTCGGCGAGGACCCGGTCAACGGTCGCCGGTACGGCCTGCACGAGCTGGTCCGTCCGTACACCTTGGAATGCATTGCGACCGGACTGGCGCCGGTCGGCGCAGCCGTCCCGGCGCGCTGACGTCCCGACCGGTTCCGGAGCGGGCCTTGAGCGTACGCACCGAGACTGGTCGGATGGCACGCCGTTTGTTTACCTCGGAGTCGGTGACTGAGGGTCACCCGGACAAGATTGCTGATCAGATCAGTGATGGGGTTCTTGATGCGCTACTTGGCCAGGATCCG
>DASRRF010000022.1:0-2902 GCA_035695905.1 Micromonosporaceae bacterium
ACGGCCCGATGCAGCTCATCCTGCACATGATGGTGGACAACGACTGGCAGCGCCGGTGGAACGTCGGTTTGAAAGACCCCACACTGGTACGGCAGCTCGAAGTCGACTACATCCGGGTCTACCAGTCCGCGCCGGCGTAACCGCTATCGCACCGTACCGCGGACCGCCCACGCCCGTGCGGTGAGCCGAACCGATCCGTCCACTTCGGACGGCAGGCTGGCACGCAACCGCTCGCGCAGGGCGACGCAGCGCTCCTCGGTCAGCGACATGACGTATCCGGGCGCCGGACCCTGCCCGCCGAGGAACGGACCCCAGAAGTCGTCGAAGTCGGCGAACGTTGTCGGTACGTCGATCGCCTCGACCGACACCTCGTACAGGCCCGCGTCCGTCCACAGTCGACGGAGGGGCTCCGGGCGGCACAGCGGGAAACGGCGACCCTCATCCAGGTCGGCCGCGGCGGGGTCGAGGGCGGCAGCGGCATCCCAGAAGTACCGCATCATCGCCATGCCCTCGGCGTAGTCCCAGACGTAGGCGGCGGCCACCCGGCCCGATCCGGCGACCCGGGCGAACTCGGCCACCGCGCCGAGCGGGTCGGGTACGAAGTTGACCGCCAGCCCGCTGACCACCGCGTCGAAGTGCCCGCCGGGCAACGGCAACGACCGCGCGTCGCCGACGTGGAAGGTTGCCCTCCCGGCGCCGGTCCGGGCGCGAGCCGTGGCCAGGAATCCCTCGGAGGTATCCACACCGACGACCTCAACGGGGTCAGCCCCGGCGAGAATCGTCGCGGTCAGCGCGCCGGTGCCACAGCCCACATCGAGCCATCGGCGACCGGCGGGCACACCGAGCCAGGGCAGGAACGCTTCCGCGACGCGACGGCTCCACCGGCCCACGTACGCCTCGTACGCGTCGCCGACCGCCCACTCCTCTACTACCACGTGGTGATGGTACGGCGTGCTTGGGATAGTGAGGCATGCATCCCCTCGAACCCGCGGCCGCGTTCACCGGCTACACGTCGTACTCCTATCTTGAAGCAGGTACGGACTACCGCCCGTTCCGGTTGGCCCGGCAGCTCGGCCGGGTGCCGCCGTACACCGGAATCGACCTGGACGACACGCAGGCCGAACGGGTACGGCGGCTGCTGGTGGACGGCATCGCGATCTCACTGCATGACCACCCCACGGTCTTCCCGCAGGACATGGCGCAGACCGTGGACTACAACCGGACCGGCCGCCAGCACACCGGGTACGAAGGGCTGGCCCGCTCCGGGCTCACCGCGGTCTTCGACAACTTCATGGACGGTACGTGCTGCATCACCAGCCAGATGGGCTGGAAGTGGACCGACGTCATCGCCGACATCGGTACCCGACTGTCCGATGTGGACCACCAGGAGTACGTGTTCGTCGCCCGGCGGCTCGCCGACATCCACCGCGCCCACGAGAGCGGCAGGATGGCGCTGGTCGTCGCGACCGAGGCTGCCACGATGATCGAGAACGAGGTCGACCGGATCGACATCCTGTACGGGTTCGGCGTACGGCAGATGGGCATCGCGTACAGCGAGGCCAACGCGTTGGGGTCCGGGCTCAAGGAGCGGCACGACGGCGGCCTGACGTACTTCGGCGAACAGGCGGTCACGCGGATGAACAAGCTCGGCATCGCCGTCGACGTCTCACACTCCGGCGACCGTACGTCGTTGGAGGTCATCGCGGCGTCCACCAAGCCGATCTTCATCACGCATGCCGGTGCGCGTGCTGTCTGGCCGACCGCCCGGATGAAGCCGGACGAGGTGATCCGCGCGCTGGCCGAACGCGGCGGCGTGATCGGCATCGAGGCGGCTCCGCATACCACCTTGTCGCCGGAGCACATCAAGCACTCGCTCGACTCGGTGATGGACCATTTCACGTACTGCGTGGAGCTGGTCGGCATCGACCACGTCGGGTTCGGGCCGGACACGCTCTTCGGTGACCACGTCGGCCTGCACGACGCGTTCGCCGCTCACCTGTCCATCGCGCAGATCCATGGCGACGTCGAGCACCCGCGGGTGGAGTACGTCGACGGGCTGGAGAACCCGGCCGAGTGCTTCTGGAACATCACCGCGTGGCTCGTCACGCACGGCTACTCCGACGATGAGATCGCCAAGGTGCTGGGCGGCAACATCCTGCGGGTACTCGAACAGGCGTGGGTGTGAGCCGTCAACCCGCGCGACACGTGCCGCCGGGACGCTGACGGCTGGTCCGTGACAAGCAACGAACAATGGGCGAGACAGCATAGTTGATCGGAGCGGATAATGAGCCGTCCGGCGCTGTCGCAATCCTGACGTGTGCGTAGTCCCGGCGCCGCACGCGAACCTATCATGAACCGTTGTAAGGACCGATACGCGACGGCGACCACATAGGCGTTGACAGCCAACGTCTTCGCGGCGCGTGGAGATCGCTCTGGGCCCGAGTGTTCTCCAACTCCCTCCCTGCGCCTCCGCACGCCTACCGGTCTGCGCTCATTTTGGGCAGGCCAAGAATCGCCATTCCTACCACTCAACGAGTAAGGAGTCCACCATGCGCCGAATCGTCGTCGTCGTAACGGCGGTGTTCGCATCCCTGATCTTCGCAGCCCCGGCCGCATGGGCCGGCAGTCCACACTTCGTCGAGGCTACCGCGACGGCGGACGGCAACACCCTTACCGTCTCCGGTAAGGAGGCCGGTCTCGGCAACGAGACACAGGTACACATCCTGGTGACCGCCACCGCGCTATGCATCAACAATGGAGGCCACCACCCGAAGGCGGTCAACAAAGGCAGCTTCTCCGCGGAGGGCGACTTCCCCGTACAGAACGGCAAGGCCGACTTCTCGCTGACGCTGGTCGCGACGTTCCAGCCCGACTGCAGCCCGCCGATGACGGTGTCGTGGAC
>DASRRF010000023.1:0-2714 GCA_035695905.1 Micromonosporaceae bacterium
GTGGCCAGCCTGCCAGGCCCGCTCGACATGTGGAAGTCGAATCCCACAATGTGAACAAGTAGAGTCGGAGTGTGATTCGCTTCTCGGCGGTGTTCAACTTCCGCGACCTGGGCGGCTATCCGGCCGCCGCGGGCACCCGGGTGCGCCACGGCCGGCTCTACCGGTCCGACACGCTGAGCCGGCTGGCCGACGCGGACCGCGAGAGGTTCTCCGCGCTGGGCATCCGCACCGTGCTCGACCTGCGCCGACCGTCCGAGGTGGAGCGAGATGGCCGGGTGCCGGACTGGGACGGGCTGGCGTACCGGCACGTCCACCCGGAGCACGCGGCATGGCGCAAGGAGTGGTACGACGAACGCGCCGGAGTGGCGCGTTTCCTCGCCGACCGCTACCTGGACCTGACCGAGCAGGGCGCGCCGGGTCTGGCCACCGCGATCGGCATCATCGCCGAAGCGGACGCCGCCCCGCTGGTGATGCACTGCGTGGCCGGCAAGGACCGCACCGGCGTGGTCGCGGCGCTGGTGCTGGCGTTGCTCGGCGTCTGCGACGACGCGATCGCCGACGACTACGCGCGCACCGCCGAGTCGGCGGCCCGGGTCACCGCGTGGTTGCGCGAGCACGACCCGGCCGCGGTGGCGCGTACCCCGCGGGTGTTCATCGCCGCTCCCCGCGAGGCGATGCTCGAGTTCCTGCGCGACCTGCGCGCCCGGCACGGTTCGGTCGAGCGGTACCTGGCCGGCGCCGGCCTGCTGCTCAGGCAGGTCGACGGGCTCCGGGCGCACCTGCTGACCAGTTCATAGGCGCGTCGCGGCGGCTTGCGGCCCGGTCGGGGCCTATCTTGGGTCAATCCAATCTGCTTGTACGGAGGACCCGCACGTGCTCACCGTCGGCGACCATTTCCCCGGCTACGACCTCACCGCCTGCGTCTCGTTGGAGCCGGTCAACGCATTCACCCAGATCAACCACAAGTCGTACGCCGGCAAGTGGCGGGTCATCTTCTTCTGGCCCAAGGACTTCACGTTCGTCTGCCCCACCGAGATCGCCGAGTTCGGCCGGCTGAACGCCGCGTTCGCGCTGCGGCACGCGCAGGTGCTCGGGGTCAGTGTCGACTCGGAGTTCGTCCACCACGCCTGGCGACGGGACCACCCGGAGCTGCGCGACCTGCCGTACCCGATGATGAGCGACATCAAGCGCGAGTTGTCAACGGCGGCCGGGGTGCTCGGCGAGGACGGTGTGGCGCAGCGCGCGACGTTCATCGTGAACCCGGACAACGTCGTCGAGTTCGCCATGGTGACCGCCGGCCCGGTCGGGCGCAACGTGGCCGAGGTGCTCCGGGTACTCGACGCGCTGCGCACCGGCGAGCTGTGCCCGTGCAACTGGCAGCCCGGCGAGTCCACAATGGATGCAATGGCGCTGATGAGCTGCCCGGCCGGCACCGGCTGACGCCCGCCGGCCGCGGCCCCCATCCCCGCCGAGATAGACGTTGGCCTATCCACCTCGAAAAATCGCCCCGATTATCGGGTAGATAGGCCAACGTCTATCAAGCGCGGCGACCCGCTAACCGACCCGGTACGGCCGCATCATCTCGTTGTCCTCGTGGTCGATGATGTGGCAGTGCCAGACGAACAACCCGGCGCGGTCGAACCTCGCCTTCACCCGGGTGATCTCGTCGGGCAGCGCCACCAGGGTGTCCTTGGTACCTCGCTCGTAGGCCGCCGGCGGCCGGGTGGCCCCGCCGAACGGCTGCCGGTTCACCACCTCGAACTGGACCAGGTGGATGTGGATCGGGTGCGCGTCTTCGGTGAAGTTGTGCAGCTCCCACACCTCGGTCGCGCCGAGCGCCGGATTCTCCGTCAGCGGGTCACTCCAGTGCAGCTCGTGCCCGGTGCCGTCGGCGTTCACCGTGCCGAGCATGCCCATCGTCGGCGCGTCGAAGAACGCCGAGGACATCTCGTTCAGCGACAGCCTGCGCAGCCGCGACGCGGAGCCGAGCCGGTTCGCCGAAGGCAGGCTGAGCGAACTCGGCGGCACGGTCGTGTCCGAACTGGTCGGCGACGTGACGACGAACCGCATGACCTGCCCGGTGGTACCGGGATCGGCCGGGGCGAAGTCGGTGACCGGTTCACCGCCGCCGAACGGTTCGTCCGGCCCCTCGTTGATGAGGAACAGCTGGGTGCCGGGCGTGATACCGGAGAAGTCCACGATCACGTCGTACCGCTCGGCGACCGCCACCGGCAGCGAGCTCACCCGCACCGGCGCCGGTAGGAACCCGCCGTCGGCGCCGATGATGTTGATCGGCAGCGCGGCCGAGGCAGGCCGGGCCGCCAGCGGGTTTGTCACGATCTTCAGCATGAGTACCCGGGTGTTGGACGCGTTGAGCACCCGGAACCGGTAGCGGCGCGCCTCGACCTTCAGCGACGGCCAGGTACGCCCGTTGACCACCATGGTGTTGCCGAAGAACTCCGGGTTCCAGATCGGTGACACATCGGTGGTCGGCAGGTACGGACCACCTTCGGGTACGTCGCCGAAGAACGACCGGCTGGGCGGGAAGAACAGCGAGCCGTCCGCGTTGAACGACCGGCACTGGATGATCAGCGGCACCTCGAAGGAACCCCGCGGCAGGACGCCGGTCGGCAGGTCATTCGAGCCACCGCGCAGCAGGTAGAAGCCGCTCAGCCCGGCGTAGATGTTGAGCCGGGTCAGGCCCAGCTCGTGGC
>DASRRF010000024.1:0-3197 GCA_035695905.1 Micromonosporaceae bacterium
CTGGCCGCGGATCGCGGGCTCGAGCTTCGGATGGTCAAGACCGATCTGGACAGCGGGATAACCGTCACCGGGGTCGCCGAGGCGCTCGACGACGATGTCGCGCTGGTGTCGCTGTCACATGTGGCGTACCGCTCCGGCGCGGTCGCGGACATGGCCGGCATCACCGCGGCGGTACACGGCGCCGGCGCGCTCGCGCTGTGGGATCTGAGCCACTCGGCCGGCGCGGTACCCACCCCGCTTCGCGAGGCCGGCGCCGATCTCGCGGTCGGCTGCACGTACAAGCACCTCAACGCCGGGCCGGGCGGGCCGGCGTTCCTGTTCGTCCGGGCGGACCTGCAATCCCAGCTGCGCCAGCCGGTCTGGGGCTGGTTCGGCCAACGGGAGCAGTTCGAGATGGGCCGGGCGTACGACCCGGTGGACGGGATCGAACGGTTCCTCTCCGGTACGCCATCCATCCTGGGCGGGTACGCCGCGCTGGAGGGCGCTCGGCTGACCGCCGAGGCGGGCATCGACGCGGTAGCCGCGAAGTCCACGGCGCTCAGCTCGTACGCCGTGGAGCTGTTCGACGCGTGGCTCGCCCGGTACGGCTTCGCGCTGGCCTCGCCGCGCGATCCGGCCCGCCGCGGCGCGCACCTCACCCTGCATCACCCGCAGGCGTGGCAGATCTGCCAGGCGCTCAAGGCGGCCGACGTGATCCCGGACTTCCGTACGCCGCAGCGGCTGCGCCTCGGGCTGGCCCCGCTCTACACCCGGTTCATCGACGTGTACGAGGGATTCGACCGGCTCCGCCAGATCATGGCGGCCGGTACGTACCGGGCGTTCCCCGCCGAACGCTCCCGCGTCACCTGACCCGCCCCCGCCTCGCCACCCTCACGCCCGCGCGGGCCGGGCGGGGCGGGCGGGCCGGGCGGTCATTCCCGCGACAAAGCCGACATTTGGGTGAGATGATCGGCCCAGGCTCCATCCGGGAGGCCGAGAGAAGGAGCGTGGGAACGATGCGGGCTGCCCTACTCCGCGCGACCACCATCGCCGCCGCGTCCGCCACAGTCGTACTGGCCGGCGGGATCCCGGCACACGCCGCCGACCTCTGGGTCGAGGTGAACCCGTCCACGATCCAGGCCGGCTTCTCGATCTCGATCCGGGCCAGCTGCGGCGACAACGTCAACCCGGCCAAGGTCAAGTCGGACGCGTTCGGCGAGCAGACCATGCTGCCGAACAACGGCTTCCTCTACGCCACGGTGAGCGTGCCCGAGAACAAGAAACCCAAGGGGTACACGGTGACGCTCAGCTGCCCGAACGGCAGCTCGGCCACGACCACGCTGTTCGTACTCGGGATGGACCAGCCCAGCAAGGGACCGCACACCGGCGGCGGTGGCCTGGCCAACGGGGCCGGCGGTGGGCTGGCCGGCGGCGCCCCGGTCATGCTCGCCGGCGGGCTGACCGTGCTCGGCCTGGGCACCGCCCTCGGACTCGTCGCGCTGCGCCGCCGGCGTACCCCTGCCGGAGCCTGAACCACGGCGGAGGCGGCGCCATGGCAGCGCACGGGCGGCGACTGACCGGCTGGCTCGCGGCCGGCCTGGTGCTGGCCGGCGTGTTCCTCACCGGTACCGGACTCGGCAAGCTCGACCTGCTGCCGGGGCTGCCGTCGTTGAGCTTCGGGCGAGCCGCCGCGGCGGGTACCGGGTCGGCACTGGCCCCGTCCCGCCCGGTGCGCATCTCGATCCCGGCGATCGGGGTACGCGCGCCGGTGAACCCGGTCGGGCTGGCCGAAGACGGCAGCATCGCCACCCCGTCGCTACAGCGCAAGAACGAGGCCGGCTGGTACGAGCGCGGGCCGACGCCGGGGCAGTACGGCCCGGCGATCATCGTCGGGCACGTGGACGGTACGAAGGGTCCGGCGGTCTTCCACAAGCTGGGCACGTTGCGCCCCGGCCAGCTGATCGAGGTGGTCCGCCGGGACCGCCGGGTGGCGATCTTTCAGGTCGACGAGGTGGCGACGTACGACAAGGCGAGCCTGCCGACGAAGAAGATCTACGGGGACTTCAGCCGGCCCGGGCTGCGCGTGATCACCTGCGGCGGCCAGTGGGTCGGCGGCGATCTCGGGTACGCCGAGAACGTGGTGGTCTTCGCGTCCCTGGTGCGTACCCGGAAGACGTGATCAGGCCGCGACCGGCAGGTCCAACCAGTCGGCCCAGCGCGGATCGGGCGTCCGGTGGCCCAGCACCCGCCACGCCGAGCCCTTCGGCGCCGCCGGGATGCGCTGCAAACGCCAGCCGAGCTCGGCTGGCGTCCGATCTCCCTTGGTGTGGTTGCACCGGGCGCAGGCGGCCACCACGTTTTCCCAGGCGTGCCGGCCGCCGCGGCTGCGCGGCAGTACGTGGTCGATCGTCTCGGCCGGACCGCGGCAGTACGCGCACCGCCAGCCGTCCCGCGCGAAGATGGCCCGGCGGGAGAGCCCGACGTGGGTGCGGTACGGCACCCGCACGTACCGGGTGAGCCGGACCACCGACGGGACCGGCAACGCGTACCGCGCGCTGTGCAGGATGCCATCGCCATCGGCAATGCACACCGCCTTGGCGGACAACACGAGAATGGCGGCTCGACGCACCGACACGACACACAGCGGCTCATAGGTCACATTGAGAACCAACGATCCCCAGTTGGCCGTGTGTCGTATGTCAGGCATCGCGCTCACCCTCTCGTTGAGTACCTGTGGCGGCTCCAGTCGCGGTTGCGGTCGGCACCGGCCGTGGGACGGCCCGTGCGCCAATAGTCCCTGATAGATCCGCAGATTGCACGCACTAATCCGGGCGTCCAGGCGTGAATTGCCCAGATATGCCGGCTGTACCCAGAAGGCGGCGATCGGCAGGGCGCCCGTGGGACGATGCTGCCCATGCGGTACGAAAGAGAACCGTGAGCGACGGCACGCCGACCCCGGTACCCACGCCGAGCTGCGGCAACAGCGAGGTCTGCAAGCAGCTCTACGACTGGACGCACCAGGCGTGGCTGGCCCAGAGCAGCTACTTCGTACTCGTAAAGCCGCTGCGCATCGTGGTCATCGTGCTGGCCGCGATGCTGGTCCGGCACCTGCTGGCCCGGGCGATCAACAAGATGGTGCGCTCCACCGCGGCCGGGTCCGTGCCCACGATCCTGCGACCGCTCAAGGAGAAGATGCCGACCGCGCTGCAGGACGCGAC
>DASRRF010000025.1:0-1751 GCA_035695905.1 Micromonosporaceae bacterium
TCGCGCACCTCAGCGCGGTGCGGGAACACCTTGCCGTACCCGGGCGGTACGTGGTGGAGAGCGGCCACCCGGCGGAGTATCTGGCCGGCAGCAAACGGGTGGAGACCGAGTGGGATCTGGATCGGGCCGGGCACCACGTACACATCCGCTGGGGTAAGCCGGACGACGAGATGGACCCGGTGACGCAGGTGACGCCGTATCTCGTGACGATCACGATCGACGGCGAGATCGCGGCCGAGGAGATCATCGCGAACCGGTTCTGGACCGCGACCGAGCTGGAGGCGGCCGGGCGGCTGGCCGGCCTGACGGTTTCCGCCCGGTACGGCGACTTCCGCGAGGACCTGACGCTCTCCGACGACCGCGCCTGGCGCATGTTCACCGTGTTCGCCCGAGGAGGGTGAACATTATGCCGTACCGGACGTCGTGACGTACGCGATACCCCGGACTTCGGGCGATCCGGACCGGCGCCTAGCATCGGCCCCATGACACCCGGAGAGGGGAGTCCGTTGGTGCAGGCTGGGCAGGCGGGTGACGCCGCGAACGTGCTCGACGAGATTCTGGCCGGAGTGCGCGAGGACATCGAGGCCCGTCAGCAGCTCGTTCCGCTGGCGCAGATCAAGGAACTGGCCGCCGCCGCGCCACCGCCGCTCGACGCGTACACCCTGTTGCGTGCCCCGGGCGTGGGCGTGATCGCGGAGGTCAAGCGCGCCTCGCCGTCCCGCGGGCAGCTGGCCGAGATCCCGGACCCCGCGGAGCTGGCGGCGGAGTACGCCGCGGGTGGCGCGCGGTGCGTCAGCGTACTGACCGAGGGCCGCTGGTTCGGCGGTTCCATCGACGACCTAGCGGCGGTCCGGGCGGCGGTGTCCGTACCGGTGTTGCGCAAGGACTTCGTGGTCTCCAGCTACCAGGTGCACGAGGCCCGGGCGCACGGCGCCGACCTGGTCCTGCTGATCGTCGCCGCGCTGGATCAGAACGTGCTGACCGGTTTGCTGGAGCGCATCGAGTCGCTCGGGATGACCGCGCTGGTCGAGGTGCATACCGAGGACGAGGCCGATCGGGCGCTGGCCGCGGGTGCCCGGGTGATCGGGGTGAACGCGCGGGATCTTCGTACCCTCGAAGTTGATCGGTCGGTCTTTGAACGCATCGCCCCGGGACTGCCGAACAGCGTGGTGAAGATAGCCGAGTCCGGCGTGCGCGGGCCGCATGACCTCATCCGGTACGCGGCGGCCGGCGCCGACGCGGTGCTTGTCGGGGAGGGGCTGGTGACCCAGAAGAGCCCGCGGGAGGCGGTGGCCGAACTGGTCACCGCCGGTTCACATCCGGCCACCCCGCGGCCGGTCCGATGACCACCGGACTCTTGCCCGACATCAAAGGGCATTTCGGCCGGTACGGGGGAAGGTTCGTACCCGAGGCGCTGGTCGCCGCGCTGGACGAGCTGGACGCCGCCTACCGGCACGCGCTGGCCGACGAGGCGTTCCAGGCGGAGTTCGGCCGGCTACTGCGCGACTACGCCGGACTACCCAGCCGCCTGTACGACGCCACCCGGCTCAGCGTCGAGCTCGGCGCGCGGATCCTGCTCAAGCGCGAGGACCTGAACCACACCGGCGCGCACAAGATCCGCAATGTGCTCGGCCAGGCGCTGATCACGGTCCGGATGGGCAAGCCACGGGTGATCGCGGAGACCGGCGCCGGCCAGCACGGCGTGGCCGCGGCGACCGCCGCCGCGCTGTTCGGCCTGGAGTGCGTGGTCT
>DASRRF010000026.1:0-7199 GCA_035695905.1 Micromonosporaceae bacterium
GGGGTCAGCGGGCCAGCGTATCCATGATGCGCAGGATGCCGGGGCCGAGGATGACGATGAACAGGGCCGGGAACAGGCAGAAGATCAGCGGGAAGAGGATCTTCACGGGCACCTTGCGGGCCCGCTCCTCGGCCCGCTGGCGCCGGCGGATCCGCATCTCCCGGGACTGCTCCCGCAGCACGTCGGCGACCGGGATGCCCAGCTCGGTGGCCTGCACCACGGCAATCGCAATGGTGCGCAGCTCGATCACGCTGGTCCGGTCGGCCAGGGCCCGCAGCGCGTCCGAGCGGCGCTTGCCCATCTGCATCTCGTGCAGTACCCGGGCGACATCCCGGGCCAGCGGGCCGCGGGTGCCGGTGGCCACCTGGACCAGCGCCGCGTCGAAGCCGAGACCGGCCTCCACACAGAGGGTCAGCATGTCCAGCGTGTCCGGTAGCAGCAGCTGGATCTCCTGTTGCCGCTTCTGCCCGAAGTGTGAGACGACCAGCAGCGGTAGACCCAGCCCGACGAGCCCGCCGAGCACCGCGCCGAGCAGGAACCCGAACACCGTCCGGGCGGCGCCCCCACCGAGCTCCAGGCCGGCACCGGCCAGCCCGCCGAGCACGCCCAGCACGAGCAGCCCGAGCCCCTGGGTCTCCTGTACCCGCTCCGGTAGCCAGGACGGCGGGTTGCCGGCATAGTCCAGCCAGCGCCGCATCGAACCCGCCAGCGGTCCGGGGGTGAGCTTGCGCCCAAGCCGCATCAACAGCACCATGATGGGCTGTGTCAGCCGGTCCATAGCGGACATCTGCCGGCCGGCGGCCGCACCGGGTGCGTAGATCTTCTCGATGTCGGCCAGCGCGCGGGCCGGCCCAGTGCGGCCCGCCACGGCGAACACCAGCGTGGCCCCGGCCACCGCGAAGGCGAGCGCGATCGCGCCGAGTCCAATGTAGAGGATCAGGGCATCGCCCACGTCACACCTCCACCCGGACCAGCCGGGCCAGCCAGATGCCGCCCAGGCACAGCATCGCGATGCCGCTGAGCAGCATCAGGATCCCGCGCGGGTCGGTGAACAGCGGGCTGAGGTACTCCCGCCGGAACGCGAACATGAAGGCACCGACGCCGATCGGCAAGGCGAGCAGGATCCACGCCGAGAGGCGGCCCTCGGCCGACAGCGACTGCACCTGGCTGCGCAGCAGCTCGCGCTCGCGGATGGTGTCCACAGTGGTCTCCAGCACCTCGGCCAGGTTGCCACCGACCTCCCGCTGCACCCGGATGGCCAGTACCGTCCAGGCCAGGTCCGGGTTCTGGCTGCGCTTGGCGAGCCGGTCCAGCGCGTCGTCCAGCTCCATGCCGAGCCGCGTCTCGGCCAGCGCCCGGCCGAACTCGGTACCGACCGGCTCGCCGACCTCGCGGGCCATCGCCTCCAGTGCCTGGTTCAGCGAGAACCCCGAACGCAGCGAGCCGACCACGAGCTGCAGCGCCTCCGGCAGCGCGGCGGCGAACCGGTCCGCCCGCCGGCGCGCCCGGCGCCGGTGGTACGCGGCCGTCGCCAGCCAGCCGAACACGATCCCGAACGGCAGGCCGAGCCAGCCGAACGCGAGTACCAGAAGAGCCGTGACGCCGACCCCCACGAGCACCCGGATCAGCACCCACTCGGCCGGGCGCAGCTTGATCCCGGCCTTGTCCAGCTGCGCGGCGAACCGCCCCTCCCAGCCGCCGGAGCGGACCACGTGTCCGGTCATGGCGATCGCGGTACGGGTGAGCTGCCCGCCGGGTATCCCGTCCTCGGCCGGCAGCTCCTCACTGAGCCGGTACTGCTGCACCTGGGCCAGCCGGCGCCGTTTCTCGCCGCCGACCAGGGTCGGCATCAACACCACGAGCGCGAGTACCAGCAGCGCCACGAAGACCGTACCGGCCATCGCCAGGTACATCACGAACGAGTCGCTCATTGCCGAACCTCGGCCGGGGCGCCGAACAACGCCGGGGAGACATCGATGCCCTCGTTCGCCAGGTGCTCCAGAAACTTCGGCCGCAGCCCGGTCGGCCGGACCGAACCCTGGTTCCGGCCGAAGTTGTCGGTACCCGAGCGGTAGTCGAAGACGAAGAGGTCCTGCAGTACCACGGTGTCGCCGTCCAGCCCGAGCACCTCGCTGATCTGGGTGATCCGGCGGGTGCCGTCGCGCAGCCGGTTCAGGTGCACGATCACGTCGATCGCGGACGCGACCTGGTCCCGGATCGCCCGTACCGGCAGGTCCATGCCGGCCATCAGCACCATCGTCTCCAGCCGGGACAGCGAGTCGCGCGGGGAGTTGGCGTGCACGGTGGTCAGCGAGCCGTCGTGGCCGGTGTTCATCGCCTGCAGCATGTCCAGCGCCGCGCCGTCGCGGACCTCGCCGACCACGATCCGGTCCGGCCGCATCCGCAGCGCGTTGCGGACCAGATCCCGGATGGTCACCTCGCCGCGGCCCTCGATGTTCGGCGGGCGGGACTCCATCCGTACCACATGCTCCTGGCCGAGCCGCAGCTCCGCGGCGTCCTCGATGGTGATGATGCGCTCGTTGGCCGGCAGCATCTGGGACAACACGTTGAGCAGCGTGGTCTTGCCGGTGCCGGTACCGCCACTGATGACGATGTCCAGGCGGCCCTGGATGCACGCGTCCAGCACCTGGGCGACCTGCTGGGTCAACGTACCAAAAGCAATAAGATCTTCAATGGTGTACGGGTTGGCCGCGAACTTACGGATGGTCAACGCGGCCCCGTCCAGCGAGACCGGCGGGACCACCGCGTTGACCCGGCTGCCGTCGGGCAACCGCGCATCCACCATCGGGCTGCCCTCGTCGACCCGGCGGCCGACCCGGGACACGATCTTGTCGATGACCCGGCGCAGGTGCGCCTCGTCCAGGAAGGCGGTCTCCACCGACTGGATCCGGCCGAACCGCTCGACGTAGATCCGGTCCCAGGCGTTCACCATGATTTCGGTAACGTCGCCGTCGCGCAGCAGCGGTTCGATCGGGCCGTGGCCGACGATCTCGTCGAGGATCTGCCGGAACGCCACCCCGCGGTCGCCCGCGGTCAGCTGCGCCTCCAGCGCGAGCAGGCTCGGCAGTAGGTCGCGGACCTTGCGCTCCAGCTCCTCCTCGTCAGTGTTCCCAGTGCCGCTCTCGTACATCTGCGGGCCGAGCTGTTCCAGCAGGGCCTGGTGCGCCCGGCGGCGTACGTCGGCCAGCGGGTCGTACGTCTGCCGCCCGTTGCGCCGGGCGAACCCGGCGGCCGGCGAGACCGAGCCGCTCGTGGTGGGGAACGAGCTGGTCGGCACCGCGGTGACCGGAATCGCGGTGATCGGGTACGGCGACTCCTCCTTCTCCTTGAGCAGCTCGGCCGCGCTGAAGCCGCTGCCCGCCCGGGGCACCTCGTCCGACCGGTGCCTGATCCGGTCAGCCATCGACTATCACCTCTTCCCCCGCTTGGCCAGCATCGACTTGAGCCCGCGTGGACTGGCCACCTCGGTACCGATCCGGGTGCCGGCCAGCTCCCGGATCGCCGCGCTCACCGGGTGCGCCGGGTTGCCCAGCATGATGGGTACGCCATGGTTTATGGAGATCGACACGTCCCGGCTGGCCGGGATCTGGGTGGTCACCGGCATCCGCAGGACGCGCTCGATGTCGGCCGAGCTGAGGCCGAGCCGGGCGTCGAACCGGTTGAGCACGATCAGCCGGTTCTCCTTGCGGTAGTCCAGCACATCGAACGTGTCCAGCAGCACCCGGGTGTTCTTCATCGCGGTCACCGTCGGGGTGACCACGAGCAGGTACTGGTGCGACGAGTCGAGCGCGGCGACCACGTGGTCGTTGAACAGCGGCGGGCTGTCCACCACGACGAAGTCGTAGATGCTGCGGGCCAGGTAGAGGATCTCGGTGACCAGGTCCCGGCTGATCCGCTCGGCGACCGTCGGCACCACCGGGGCGAGCAGCACATCCACCCCCGGGCAGTACGGGGTCACCATGGTCCGCAGGCCGGTCTCGTCGATCCGGTCGGCCACCGGTACCGCGTCGGCGATCGTCCGCTCCGGGGTGAGCTGCAGGGCGATCGCCACATCGCCGAGGGTCAGGTCGAGGTCGATCAGGCAGATCTTCCGGTCCCCGCCGCCGGCCAGCGCGATCGCCAGGTTGGTGGCGAGCATCGTCTTGCCGCAACCGCCCTTGGCCGCGTACACGGTGATGACCTTGCCATCACGGACCGTTGTCGACTCGGTGCCGGACCGGTTCTGCCCGCTGCCGTGCAGCCGCCGGGACAGGTCCCGGGACCGGGCGCACGCGGCCAGGATGCTGCTCGGGTCGTTGACGTCGGCGACCTCCCGTACGCCCGAGCGGATCGCCTCGGAAAGCACCGCGACCTCAAGCTGGTGGCGCAGCACGACGACGCCGAGCGTGGGCCGGTCCAGCCGCTGCCGGGCCGCGACGCTGACCGCCTCGGTCATCGGGGTGTTCGGGCCGAACAGCACCAACTGCTCGTCAGGGTCCTCGTCGAGCAGCGCGTACACCTCGTCCAGCTTCGCCGCCGTGCGCATGTCCCCGCCGACCAACATGGCGAAATGCTGTGCTACCTGTCGGGAAGGCTCATACAGGATGGTCATGGCGGGCCTTGCCTCTCTAGCCGGCGCTAGCCGAAGAGCGACTGGGAGTCGACGCCGACACCCGGCCGCACCTGTGAGGAGTCGTTGAGCAGTGCCAGATAGAGCGCGTTGCCCTGGGCCACTTGGATCAGCTTAGCCGCCTCGACCGCGGTGACCGCGACGGTGACCAGCACCGCCGGCTTCGCATTGCCCTTCTGATCGGTCTTGCCGTCCAGCGGCGTGGTCGTCGTGCTGCCCTCGCCGTATGGCCCGATCGCGATGACCTCGACCTTAGGCAGCAGTACCGCGGTGCCCTTGACCGTCTGGCCACCCGAACCACCGACGATGCGGTTCTTGCCGTCGGTCGACATCTGGTACGTGGCGAAGACGGCGACCTGCGAGCCCGGCCGGACGTACCCGGCGACCTGTTCGGCCATGGTCGCCTCGAAGCTCACCGCGACCTTGCCCTCGGGGATGGCCAAGCCACCGGCGGTCCGGGTGGACGCGCTGAACATCCGGCGCAGCACCAGCTGGCCCGGCTGCAGATCCGAGGTGACCACGAGCTTGTCCAGCTCGGCCGGGATGTGGTTCAAAACCTCATCCAGGGGTACGCTCCCCGCCGGCATCCGGACGAGCTGGGCCAGATCCCTGGTACGGATGCTCTCCCCGGTCGTGCCGGCCGGTACGCGTTCGCGCGCGATCAGCACGTTCACCGGGCTCGAGTTGGCGAGCGCACGATCGTCGGCCTGCCGCACGTAGAGCAGGACGGCGACCGTGCCGACCACCGCCAGCAGGATGGCGAAGAAGATGGCGAGGACGCGACGGGCCATGGGGGACGTTTCCGTTTCTGCTAGCCGATGGTTTTCACGGCGACGGCGCCGAAGTTCTGCGCACCGAGTACGCCGGTGCCGCTGCCGATGATCTGGGTGGTGAAGTATCCGTAGATGCTGAGGCGCTGTTGGTAGCTGATCGGGACGGTGGTGAACAACGGGCAGACGCAGATGTCCCCGTCGTGATCCCCGACCGGTCCGCCGGTCCAGTTGTACCCCTCGTGCCAGCCGGTGACCACGAACTCGGCGATGCCCATGATGCGGTACTGGTCGGGGTTGGCGGGCGCGTTGGCGTCGTCGTAGATCCCGACGCTGATCGGCGTGGAGGTGTCGTACGCGTCCTGCAGGATCTGCGCGCACCCGTCCGGCGTACCCAGCGGGCGCAGGCCGTCGTACCACAGGCCGACCCTGATCGCGCCGTGGCAGCCGGCGAACCCGGTGGTGAGCCAGCCGAACCCGTCCGGCATCTGGCGGGGCGTACCGAGCACCTGGCAGCCCGAGTCGCCGGGGTCCTCGAACGGCAGCGCGAACTCGTAGCTGGTCGCGAGGACGTGGTGCTGGTGCGGACCGGTCGGCGGCGGCTGGAAGGTGGTGCCGTTGTCGGTGGCGTTGAGGAAGTTACATCTCGGCATGACCAGCGCGGGCGCGTCGGCCACCCCGGTCACCGGTACCCAGGAGGCCCGCGCACACGCCGCGATCGTGGGTCCATCGATGCCGGTCACGGCCGCAGCGAAGACGGTCGGCAGGGCGGTGGAGCTGTCCGGCAGCCGGGTGCTGGTACGCACCTCGACGTACGGGATCGGGTCGTCGGGCGGGTTGCCGATGCACTCGGCGAGGTTGGTCGGTCCCCCGACGCACGGCGTCAGCGACGCAAGCCCACCGGCCGGCATCCGGCCACAGACGGTCGCGTTCGACGTACCGTCCTCGGCGTTCGCGCCGGCGTACGACGCGGCGATCCCCGACACCAGCTCCTGCACTGGGTCCTGGCTGCAGGCCGGATTGTTGCCCGCGCACACCTTCGCCACCGCCACCACGGCCGCGTCCGCCCCGCTCTGCAGCCGCTCCCGCTCGACGAACAGCAGCCCGACGTCCACGGTAAGCATCGCGACGGCGAACAGCGCATTGGTGGCCAGGAAGATCGTGACGATGGCCGCGATCGCGCCGCGATCACGGCGCGACCTCAACCGCGGCATGGCATCACGCCGGTCGCGGAGAGCGTCTGCGGTCCGACCACCATTCCGGCCAGCGCCGCGAACGGCGTGATGAACTGGAACTGGTACGACACGGTGACTACGGCGTCCGCGCTGGGCGCGGGCAGCCCGGCGCAGCCGGCGTTCGGCGTGATCGTGACGTCGGTCAGTCCGCCCATGACCGTGCTCACCCGGCCGTCCGGCGTTTCACCGAACGAGTAGGCGCGGGCACCCTCGCGGGCCGCCTCGGTGACCTTGAGCTGCCAGTTGACCATGCGGCCGAAGTCGATGATCGCGAAGAGGACGATAAGGAGCAGCGGCAGCATGAGTGCAGTCTCAACCGCCGCCGCTCCCCGATCCCGGGCCCCCACCCGTCTTCGCATCGCAGCCCCTCTTCGCGCCCGTGGCTAGCAGCCTGTCCCGGAAGGGCTGTTGGTCAACGAGTCGCACGTCTTGTTGAAGATGCCCTGCAGGACGCCTGTGAAGAGACCGACCACAGTGACAAGAGCGGCTGCGATGAACGCGATGAGTAGGGCATACTCGGCGGCGGTGGCGCCCTGATCGCGGGTCGCGAACAGCGCCTTCGCC
>DASRRF010000027.1:0-4441 GCA_035695905.1 Micromonosporaceae bacterium
ACAACGGCCTGGGTACGGTCGCGCAGCCCGAGCCTCGTCCGCGATGCGTGACCGGCGGGTTGCGCCGTACCGGCAGAATACGGGCGGAGCACCGAGGAGCTAGCCATGTCCGTCCGAATGCTGGGTCCGGTCGAGGTCTGGGACGGCCACGCCTGGATGCCGGTTCGTGCCGCGAAGGTGCGTACCCTGCTGGCGATCCTGGTGCTCAACCGGGGCCAGGTGCTGGACCGGGACTGGCTGATCGACGCGCTGTGGCAGGGCAACCCACCGCCGTCGGCGGCCCAGCTGCTTCCGCACTACCTGTGGCGGTTGCGCACGCTGCTACCGGACGGCGCCAACCAGGTACGCACAGTGCCGTTGGGTTACCTGTGTGCATTGGATCCCGGGAACCTCGACCACGAGCGGTTCGCCGCGCTCCTCGAAGACGGGCGGACCGCGGCCGCGGCCGGGCAGCTCGACCCGGCGATCGCCACCCTGGACAGCGCGCTGGCGCTGTGGCGCGGGCCGGCGCTGGCCGATGCCCGCTCCGGTGACCTGCTCGACGCGGCCGCGCGGCGGCTCGACCAGCTGCGGGTAGAGGCCGAGGAGATCCGTGCTGAGACCCGGATGGCCAGCGGCCGGCATGTGGAGGCGCTACCCGCGCTGACCGAGCTCACCGCCATCGAACCGTTCCGCGAGCGGGGCTGGCACCTGCTGATCCTGGCGCTCTACCGGGCCGGTCGCCGGCCGGCCGCGCTCGCCGCATACCAACGCCTCTGGCACGTGTGGACCGACCAGCTCGGCATCGAACCGGGTCACGGCCTGCGCGAGCTGCACCGCCGGGTACTCGCCGACGATCCGGCCCTGCTCGGCGAGGGCTCACCCGGCCAGCCCGCGACCGGCCTCGCGCCCCGCCAGCTACCTATCGGGGTACGGCATTTCGTCGGCCGGACCGCCGAGCTGAAGGAGTTGACCGGGCTCCTCGACGAGGCAGCCTCGGCGGTGGTGATCTCCGCGATCGACGGTACGGCCGGGATCGGCAAGACCGCCCTGGCCCTGCACTGGGCGCATCAGGTGGCGGCCCGGTACCCGGACGGTCAGTTGTACGTCAACCTGCGCGGGTTCGACCCGAGCGGCGCCCCGATGCAGCCCGCCGAGGCGATCCGCGGCTTCCTGGACGCCTTCGCCGTACCCGCGGACCGGATCCCGTTGACGCTGCAGGCCCAGGCCGGTCTCTACCGGACCCTGGTCGCCGGCCGGCGGGTGCTGGTCATGCTGGACAACGCCCGCGACGTGGAGCAGGTACGGCCGCTGTTGCCGGGCAGCGGCAGCTGCCTGGTCGTGGTCACCAGCCGCAGCCGGCTCGCCGGCCTGGTCGCCGCCGAGGACGCGTACCCGATCACGCTGGACCTGCTCACCGCCGGTGAGGCGGACGACCTGCTGGCGCGCCGGCTCGGCCCGGCCCGCACAGCCGGTGAGCCGGCCGCGGTCCGCGAGATCATCGCCCGGTGCGCGCGGCTCCCGCTCGCGCTGGCGATCGTGGCGGCGCGGGCGGTGACCCAACCGGCCGTCCCGCTGGCACAGCTCGCCACGGAGCTACGCGAGGCCCGATCCAGCCTGGACGCGCTGGCCACCGATGACGCCGCCACCGACATCCGGGCGGTGTTCTCCTGGTCGTACCGGCGGCTCAGCGCCCCGGCCGCACGCCTGTTCCGGCTGCTGGCCCTACACCCAGGTCCGCACATCGCAAGGTCCGCGGCGGCCAGCCTGGCCGGGGTTCCGATCGAGGGGGTACGGCCATTGCTGGCCGAACTTGCCGATCTGCATCTGGTCGCCGAATGGGTACCCGGTCGGTACACCTTCCACGACCTGCTGCGCAGCTACGCGACCGAACTCGTGGATACCGACGACCCGGTGGCCGACCGGCGCGCGGCGATCCACCGGATGCTCGACCACTACCTGCACACGGCGTACGCGGCCGCCCGGCTGATCAACCCGCATCGGGACCCGATCACGCTGGCCGCGCCCGCCGCCTCGGTCACCGTCGACGACCTCGCCGACGCGGAATCCGCGATGGCCTGGTTCACCACCGAGCATCAGGTGCTCGTCGCCGTGGTGGACGCCGCCGGGAACACCGGCTTTGACTCGTACCCCTGGCAGTTGGCCTGGTCCCTCACCACGTTCTTCCAGCGGCGCGGGCACGCGCGCGATGCGGTGACCACCCAACGGGCCGGCCTGGCCGCCGCGCTCCGGCTGGGCGACCTCGCGGCGCAGACGCACGCGCACCGGGGCCTGGCCCGCGCGCTGGAGCAGGCGGGCAACTACGCCGCGGCGAAGGATCACCACGAGCGGACGCTGTCGCTCTGCCGGCAACTCCGCGACGACCTCGGGGCGGCGCACACCCACTTCGCCTTCGCCTCGATCTTCGATCGGCAGGGTGACTACCGGGAGGCGTTGAGCCACACCCGAGCGGCGCTGGACCTGTTCCGGGCCGCCGGACACGAGACCGGCACGGCCCGGGCACTGAACGGGGTCGGCTGGTTCCTGGCGCTGCTCGGCGACTACCCGCAGGCGATCGCGCTGTGCCAGCAGGCCCTGGACATCTGTACGGCCAGCGGAAACCGTGGTACCGCGGCCGCCGCGTGGGACAGCATCGGTTACGCCCATCATCGCGGCGGTGACCTGGATCGGGCCATCGACTGCTACCGGCGATCGATCGAGCTGTACCACGCCGTGGACGAGGCGTTCCAGGAGGCGGGAATCCTCAACCACCTCGGCGACGCGCATCGCGACGCCGGCGATCTCGCGGCGGCCCGGGACGCATGGCGGCGGGCGGTGGACCTGTTCGACCGGTTCGGACACGGCGACGCGGCCGGAGTACGCGCGAAGCTCGGAGCCTCGATCAACAGCCGGTGACGTTCCGTTCCTCGCCCGGGCCGGACGTGTTGGTGGCGCCGGTATGTCTCAGCGCCATATTTATGTCGCTGAGGCATACCGAGCAGAGTCGATGCCCGGTCGGTTCGGCCTGTGGCCGGAGTACGGAAGAATGGCGGAATGCCCGAGGGCGACACGGTCTGGAACACCGCCCACGCGGTCAACCGCGCGCTGGCAGGCCAACAGCTGACCGGAACCGACTTCCGTGTCCCCCAGCTAGCCACGACCAACCTCAGCGGTACGACCGTCATCGAGTCCACCTGCCGCGGTAAGCACCTCCTCCTGCGGCTCACCGACCGCGACGCCCGAGCCTTGACCCTCCATTCACATCTACGAATGGACGGTTCCTGGCGGGTCTTCCGGCCCGGCGCCCGATGGACCGGTGGGCCAGCCCACCTCATCCGTGTCGCCCTGCGCACCGAGGACGCCGTTGCCGTCGGGTACCACCTGCACGACCTCGCCCTGATCCCGACCGACCAGGAACACACCCTCGTGGGACACCTCGGCCCCGACCTGCTCGGCCCCGACTGGGACGCCGCCGAGGCAGTGCGCCGACTCAGCACCCACCCGGACACCGCCATCGGTGAAGCCCTGCTCGATCAAACAAGCCTCGCGGGCATCGGCAACATGTACAAGTCCGAGGTGCTCTACCTGCGGGGCGTATCGCCCTGGACCCCCGTCAGGGACGTACCGGACCTCACCGCCATGGTCGTCCTCGCTCAGAAGCTCCTCGCCGCCAACCGCGGCCGGTGGCAACAGACCACCACCGGCTCCCTCCGCAGGTTTGAGACCGCGCACGTGTACGGGCGGCGTAGCCAGCCGTGCCGCCGCTGCGGCTCGCTCATCCGCAAAGCCGCGCAAGGCGAACGCGTGACGTACTGGTGCCCAGCTTGCCAACCGGCACAACCGCCGCAGTAGCACCCGATGGGGGTGCGTGGCCGGCCAGGCCCGGTCACGCACCCCGGTCGCCAACCGTCGCAGCCCTTTGGCGGTACGGCGGCAAGGACTCGCGTCGGATCCGCAGTCTCTGGTGCGCATCACCATCGTGCAACCGCCCAGTGCGCGGTACATCCGCCGGATGGCGTACCCGAATAGCATGGCCGTATGCTGATCGACTTCGAGTCGGCCTGGCTGCAGCTGCATCCGGCGTTCCGGCGCGGCCTTGAGCTCGCGTACGAATCGCTGCTCGGCGGCGGGCTGGCGGTGGGCGCGACGCTGACCGACCAGGATGGCCGGTTGGTTGCCGAGGGCCGAAACCGGGCCTACGACCCGCCGGGTGGCCCGGATGCGTTGCAGGGTACGCCGTTGGCGCACGCCGAGATGAACGCGATGGCGGCTGCCCGCACTGGCTGGTCGATGCCCGACTGTACACTGTGGAGCACCCAGCAACCGTGCGCGATGTGCGCCGCCGCGGCCACGTTCATCGATGTGGGGCAGATCCGTTATCTGGCACCGGATCCGTGGGCGATCGCGACCGGTCAACCATCTTCCGGGTACGCCGATGGGCCGCTGGACGGGCCGTGGCTGG
>DASRRF010000028.1:0-1643 GCA_035695905.1 Micromonosporaceae bacterium
CTACCACCGCGGGATCCGGTCGGCGCTGCTCGAGGGCGGGCCGACACTGGCCGGGTCGTTCGTACGCGCCCGGCTGGTCGACCGTGTCATCGCGTACCTCGCCCCGAAACTGCTCGGCGGGGGACCCGGCGCACTTGGACCTGCCGGCGTCGGCACCCTGGCCGACGCCGTCGAGCTGGACATCACCGACGTGTCCCGGGTCGGTCCGGACATCCGGATCACCGGCGTACCGCGGTCGTACGGACAGGAGGCCTGACGGGTGTTCACCGGAATCGTCGAAGAGCTCGGCGTCGTGGTCGCCATCGAGGCCAACGCCCAGGACTCGGCCCGGCTGTCGGTCCGCGGGCCGGTGGTGACCGCGGACGCCACGCCCGGTGACTCGATCGCGGTCAACGGGGTGTGCCTGACCGTCGTCGACGCGGTGGACGGCGTCTTCGCCGCCGACGTCATGGGCGAGACGCTGCGGCGTACGGCGTTGGGCGCGGTACGCCCCGGCGACCCGGTGAACCTGGAGCGGGCGGCGAAGGTCGGCGACCGGCTGGGCGGGCACATCGTGCAGGGGCACGTGGACGGCGTCGGGTCCATTGTGGACAGATCGCCGGCGGAGCACTGGGAGACGGTGCGGTTCGCCCTGCCGGACGGGCTGGACCGGTACGTGGTGGAGAAGGGGTCGATCACCGTGGACGGGGTGTCGCTGACCGTGGTCTCGGTGGACCGCGCCGGGTTCACCGTCGGGCTGATCCCGACCACGCTGGCGCATACGACGTTGGGCCACAAGGGACCGGGCGATCCGGTGAACCTGGAGGTGGACGTGCTCGCAAAGTAC
This sequence comes from Micromonosporaceae bacterium, assembly GCA_035695905.1. Classification (GTDB taxonomy): domain Bacteria; phylum Actinomycetota; class Actinomycetes; order Mycobacteriales; family Micromonosporaceae; genus EFPC-2. The sequence goes on from DASRRF010000028.1 coordinate 827, forward strand.
GTGGAGAAGCTCGTGGCGGTGCGCTCATGAGCGAGTTCAGCACCATCGACCGGGCGGTGGCGGAGATCGCCGCCGGCCATGCCGTGATCGTGGTCGACGACGAGGACCGGGAGAACGAGGGCGACCTCATCTTCGCCGCGGAGAAGGCCACCACCGAGTTGCTGGCGTTCATGGTCCGGTACACATCCGGGTACATCTGCGCCCCGCTCACCGAGGACGCCTGCGACCGGCTCGAGCTACCGCCGATGTACCACACGAACCAGGACCGCCGGGGTACCGCGTACACGGTGACGGTGGACGCCCGGGAGGGGGTGAGCACCGGGATCTCGGCGGCCGACCGGGGGCACACGATCCGGCTGCTCGCCGATCCGGCGACCGGACCGGCCGACCTGGCCCGGCCGGGGCACGTGGTGCCGTTGCGCGCCAAGCGCGGCGGCGTACTGCGCCGGCCCGGGCACACCGAGGCCGCGGTGGACCTGGCCACGATGGCCGGCCTGCAGCCCGCCGGGGTGCTCTGCGAGATGGTCAACGACGACGGCACGATGATGCGGGTACCGGATCTGCGCCGGTTCGCCGCCGAGCACGACCTGGCCCTGGTTACCATCGCGGAGCTGATCTCGTACCGGCGCCGGCACGAGAAGCCGGTCGAGCGCGTCGCCGAGGCGCGCATCCCCACCGAGTTCGGGCAGTTCCAGGCCGTCGGGTACCGGGCGACGTTCGACGAGGCGGAGCATGTCGCACTGGTCTTCGGCGATCTCGGCGACGGGCGGGACGTGCTGGTCCGGGTGCACTCCGAGTGCCTGACCGGGGACGTCTT
>DASRRF010000029.1:0-2311 GCA_035695905.1 Micromonosporaceae bacterium
GCAACGGGTAATACCGCAACGGGTGAGGTCGCAACGGGTGAGCCCGCGATGAATGACGCCGCGACGGGTGAGGCCGTGCGGGACCCGGCCCGGCGCGGCCTGCGTCCGGCCGCGAGTGTCCTCTTGGGACGGACGGCGGACGCGGTCGCACGGGCGGCCGCCTGGCTGGTCGGCGACGGCCCGGCACCAGACGCGAGGTTGATTCCCAGGGCCATCGCCGAGTTCCGGGCTGCCCGGACCGCGACGCCGACCGCCGGGCTGCCCCCGGACCAGCTGCGGCTGGGCTCGCTCGCGCTCAGCGTGGCCGACGGGTCGGCGGTGATGGTGACCGCGCTGCGGGTGGCGTCCGGCGCACCGACCGCCGTCGAATCAGCGGCCGTCGAGTCAGCGGCAGTTCCGCCCGCGGCCGTCCCGTCAGCGAGCCTCCAGTCGGCGGCGGTTCGAGCAATGACCGTCCAATCTGGACCGGGGCCGTTCTGGTACGCGAACCAGTCCTCACTGGCATTGTGGTGGCACCGGCTGCGCGAGCACCTCACGCCGCGCTCGGTCTACTTCCAGGGGGCGCTGCGACTGGCGCTGGCGCTCGCCTTCGCCCGGCTGCTGGCCGGGGTGCTCGACCTCGCGCACGGCTTCTGGGTGCTGCTGGCGATCCTGACCGTGCTGCGGGCCTCGGCCGCGGCGACCCGGGCCGTGCTGTGGCCGTCGCTGGTCGGCACGGTCATCGGGGCCGCGCTGGCCGGCCTGCTGCTGGCCGTCGTCACCGCACCGACCTTCTACGTGGTGACGCTGCCGGTGCTCATGCTGGTCGGGTTCGCGGCCGGGCCGCTGCTCGGGCAGGTGGTCGGGCAGGCGCTGTTCACGCTGGTCATCGCGACCGTCTTCGCACAACTGGAGCCGCCTGGCTGGCAGCTGGCCGAGGTGCGGCTGCTCGACGTGGCGCTGGGCGGTGCCATCGGTGTCCTCATCGGACTGTGCGCGTGGCCGCGCGGCGGAGCCGGCGAGATGCATCGGGCGAGTGGGAACTTCCTGGCCGACTGCGCGGCGTCGATCCGGATCACCGTGGCCGCGCTCACCGGCAGCCCGCCGGCCATCGGACCGGACCCGGCCCCGAACCAGACCCGGGCCACGCCCGGCCGGGCCGTCCCCACCCGTTCCCGGACCGGATCCGCTGAGCCGGTGAACGCCGACCCGGCCGGTGACCACGCGGCGGCCGAGCACAACCTGGCCGGGCCCGCGCTGGGCCGCCCGAGCGCGGCCGAACAGCTCGCGCTCACCCGCCACGACGGGCAGCTGGCCGACGCGTCGTTCGGCCTGTACCAGAGCGAGACCCGGCGCCTCTACGCGCCCAGCCTTGACTGGCAGGCCACCCTGGTCGCGGGCCACCACGTGGTCCGGGGCGCCGAGGGACTCCTGCGCTCCTGCCCGGCCGGGCGGCTCGACGATCGCGTGGGGGCGCTGGGCACCACGTCGAGCTCGGTCGCGGCCGGCTACGACGCGGTGGCCGCCCAGCTGCTGACCCGCCGGCCGGTCGACGTGCCCCCGGTCGTCCGCGGACCGCAGAACTGGCCGGCCGACCTCGGACCCGATCTGTACCACCTGGCCGACCTGCGGGTCTGGCTCGACGGCGTGGCCGCCGACCTCGCCCACATCCATCCATAGCGGACGTCCACAAAGGATGTCCACTGTGGACCGTCAGTCGGTCCCCCGGAACACGGGGTCGAGCGGCCGGAACGGCAGCCGGGCCCCGTCGGGCACCAGGAACGCGTGCTCGCGCCGGGTTCGGCCGGGTTGCGGGGGTGACGCTTTCGTAACACGACGGTCTTGACACCGCCGCCCGGCCGCGGGGATATTGGTCAACCAAGCGCTTGCTAGGTTGACGCGGAGGGTGGCGGCGGCGTGCCGTTGGCCGGACCTAACGCGAGAATGCTTCACGTATGCTTTTCCGTCCCCAGTGAGGAGGGGCCGTAGTGGCAAGAACCACAAGACCAGCGGCGATCGCGGTGGGTCTCGTCGCGGTCATGGTGGCCTTCGCGGGCTGTAGCAAGTCCGGCTCGGACACGCCGACCACCGGTGCGGCCACCGGCGAACCGATCATCATCGGCCTCGACCAGGACAGCACCGGTCCCGGTGCGTCCTACAGCAACATCGCCGGCAAGACGATCCGCCTGGCCGTGCAGGACATCAACGACAAGGGCGGCGTCCTCGGACGTCCGCTGCAGCTCGTGGTGGAGAACGACGAGAGCGACCCGACCAAGGTACCCGCGACGATCCAGAAACTGGTGAGCCAGAAGGCCAAGCTGCTGCTGCTGCA
>DASRRF010000030.1:0-4376 GCA_035695905.1 Micromonosporaceae bacterium
GGTCGATGCCCGCAGCTGGATGTTCCGGCTGGCCAGGTCGGGGGAGTAGCGTTCCCACGCGGCGTAGACGGTGCCGTTCGGTCCGCCCTCAACCTGCGAGCCCTGCAGGAAGCCTTGGCTGCCGCAGCGCTCGTCGAGCATGATGGGCGTGCTCCAGGTCTGCCCGCCGTCGGTCGAGTTGACGTACTCGACGGCGGTACGCCCCCCGTCCGGGCACGGACCCGAGCCGAAGAAACCACTGAAGTCAAAGTCGGTGTACGTCACGTGCAGCACGTCGTCCGACGGTGATGCGGTGGGGCCGGGCTGTACCGACATCCACGGCTTGTCGAGGAAGTGCATGTTGGCGTCCTTGGCCACGCCCACGACGGTCGACGGGAACGTCGTACCCCCATCGGTCGATCGGGATACGGCAACGCCACTGTTGACGAACGCCGCACCCAGGCCGGTGTCGATCGCCAGCGACGCGTAGTAGAACGTCTGCGCACCTGTGCAACCGATGACCGGGTCGCCGAGCAGGTCACGGAAGGCCAGGTCCGCCGGGATCGGGTCGGCGATGACCGCGCCGCGGTCGGTGTAGCCCTTGCCGGCGTTGGTCGACTGCGACCAGCCCTCGAAGCTCAAGCTCCCGCTCGGGCTCTGGGCCAGGAACAGGGTCGACACGAAGCTACGGCGCACCCCCCTCTTGGCCGCGCCGGACTTCGTTCTTGCCGGAGAAAGTGTTCTATGTTTACACGCGTCAGTGGCTGCGATTGGTTGCAGACCAGATGTGCGCATGGCACGTACGCCGGTCGATCACGAGCCGGTGCTGCCGGGACGCCGGCCGCTGGCTCGTTGCCGGCTCCGGCCGGGGTGGTGGCTTCTGCTGGGCGACCGTCACCGGGCGGGGGTGCGGCGGGCCGTGCCGGCCGGAGTCTACCCTGCGTACGCCGTTGTGGTGCTTGTCGCCGTGCGGGTTGGCTGGGCGCGGTGTGGCCGGTGCGGGAGCGGGTGCCGGAGCGGCGGGCTGGAAGGTCGCCGGTAGCGTCAGCTTGATCGCGTTGACCTCGGCGCGCAGTTGCGGACCCTGCGGGTGTGCGCCGAGCTGGTCGATGAGCGCCATGGCCCGGTCGAGATGGCGGTATGAATCGGTGTAGCGGCCCTCCGCGGCGGCCTGCCGGGCATCCCGGATCGACTGCTGGGCGAGGAACAGGTTGGCCCGCTCGGGGAATACCGTCGTGGTCACTGGCCACAGTGGACTGTCCGGGGTGGCGTGCAGCGTCGCGACGCCGAGTACTCCGGTCATCGCGACCGTCATCGCCGCCGCGGTGGCGGCCCGGACCGGCCGATGGCGCGGTCGGGCCGGCGGCTCGGGTGGCAGGGGGAGGTCCGGCACCCGGCACCGGATGGCCGCCGTGGTGATGTCCCGCTGCCAGGCCGAAAGCAGTACCACAATCGGCTCGTCGCAGGGATCCGCGGTGCCCCCGCCGATCGCGTCCAGCAGGAGGTCGTCGTGCTGCAGCTTGTCCGTCATCTGGCTACCTCGTCGAGTATCGCGACGGCGAGCGTACGCAGTCGTTTGAGTGCGCGGTGTTGGGCCACCCGTACGCCGGAGGGGGAGATGCCCAGGATCGCGGCGACCTGTTCGGTGCTCAGGCCGACGGCCACCCGTAGGACGATCACCTCGCGTTGGGTGTGCGGGAGCCGGTCGAGCATCCGCCGCAAGCGGGCGGACAGGTCGGCCGCGATGGCCAGTGGTTCAGGGCCGTCGGTGGGATCGGGATGATCGGTGAGCTCGGTGAGGGGCGCCTGCGGCGGCCGCCGGCGGGCCACCCGTACCGCCTCGGAGACCTTGTGGTTGGCGATGCCGTAGATGAACGCGGCGAACGGGCGGCCGACCTCCCGGTACCGCGGCAGGACCCGCAGCAGCGTCAGGCACACGTCCTGAGCGACGTCTTCGGCGGTGGCGTAGCTGCCGTTGATCCGGCCGAGTCGAGCTAGGCAGTAGCGCAGCACCCACGGCCGGGCCGCGGCGAGAATCTGCGCGACCGCGTCCCGATCGCCGCGTACGCCCCGGCGAACGAGCTCCGCGTCGAGTGAGATCATCGCCCGCCTTCCGATGCCCCTGTCCGGACCGTAGCAGTGACGTCGCTGAATTCACAGGTGGCCGGATGCCGGTTGCGTGGCGCTTGCGTGGCGTCTGCGTGAGCGGAGTCCCGGATAGTGCTAGCTGCGCCGACCCGCAAGCTCTCGGCGGTGCTGGCTGCGTGGTTGACCTCGTACCGGGGAGGAACCGTGGGCTCTCGTCGTCGCCCGTCTCCGCTGGGCATCATCGCTACCTGCGTCGTCCTGCTCGGCTCGGGCTGCGCGGCGGGCAACACCGCGGCCGCGACCTTCCCGAGGCCGGCGAAGCCGGACGGGTTCCGGCCGGCGGCGGCGCCCGCTCAGCGCTGGGGTTCGGCGCAGGGGCAGGACCACCTGGTACCGGGGGCCGCGCGCAGCGTCCCGGTGCCGGCCAGCCTGCGCCAGCGGTACCCGCTGCGGCCGGAACCCGCGATGCCGCAGGCACAGCCGAACGTCGCGGCGGTCGCGGAGGCGCCGGCCGGTGCGTTCACCGGCTTCGACCCGCGCACCAGCGTGGAGCTGCCCGAGCAACGCGGGGCGTACGAACGCACGTACGCCAACGCCGACGGTACGCAGACCACCGCGTTCTCGGACAGCGCGGTCAACTTCCGCGGGGTCGACGGTTGGACGCCGGTCGATACGACGTTGGTACCGGCCAGTAGCGGCGGCGGTTGGCGCAACGCGGCCGATCGGGTCGACCTCAGGCTCGCGGCGCGGGCCGATGACCCGACCCTGGTCCGGGTCGCGTTGGACGGCCGGCACGCCGTGTCGTTCGGCCTGGCCGGCGCGGCGCCGGTGGCCGCAGTGGTGCACGGCAACACGATCACGTACCCAGGCGCCCGGCCACACACCGGCGTCGAGTTCGCGATCGGCCACGGTGCGGTCAAGCAGACCTTGGTACTGGACTCCCCGGCCGCACCGGTGACGTTCCTGTTCCCGCTGTCGCTGGCCGGCCTGCGCACGGCGGCGATGGACGGCGGCGGGCTGGCCCTGGTCGACGAGCTCGGTGAGACGCAGGCGACGCTGCCGGCCGGTTTCATGGAGGATGCCGCGGGCGCGACAAGCTTCACCGGGGTCAGCTACCAGCTCGGTGTCGCAAGTGGACACCAGGCGCTGGAGGTGCGCCTGGACCCGGCCTGGCTGCGGGATCCCGCGCGCCGGTTCCCGGTGCGGGTCGACCCGTCGGTGGATTTCGCGGGTGCCGACAGCAGCATGGTGGTGCATGGTGGTTCGTCCGCCATCAACGGCTCGGAACTGCTCGTCGGTCCGGCCGGCGGTTCCGCCGCGGCGTCGTACCTGAGGTTCGGCGGGCTGGTGGGCCGGCTGCGCTGGCACACCATCTACGGCGCGCAACTGTCCATTGTGGCGTACGACGCGCCGAGCTGCAGCCCGCGGGCGATCAGCGTGCACCCGGTGACCCAGGCCTGGACGGCCGGCCCGGGCTACGCCTATCCCGGCCCGTCGGTGGGAGGCGCGCTGTCCACCCGCTCCTTCGCGTTCGGCTACATTCCGATCGGGCAGTCCAGCTCGGTCTGTCCGGCCGACCGGGCGCTGTTCGACCTCGGCCGGGCCGGCCGCGACGTGGTGCAGGGATGGGTGGACGGCGCGGCCAACAACGGCCTGTCGCTGCGCGCGTCGGCCACCGACCCGCTGGCGTGGAAGCGGATCGCCGGGTCGGGTACCGCGAACCCACCCACCCTGTACGTCACACACAGCCCGTACAACGCCGGCTATTCGATCCCGAACCCGGTGCCGAACCCGCCGGTCCTGCAGAACCAGGCCGGCAAGGTCAAGGTGACGGTCACCAACCTAGGCGCCGAGGCGTGGTCGCCGAGCAGCTACTACCTGGCGTACCGGGCCTTCGACGTGACCACCGACCGGCTGGTGACCCAGCGGCGGGCCGCCGACCTGCCGGCCACCCTGGCTCGCGGTGCGCGGGTCACCCTGGATGCCACGATCCAACCGCTGCCGCCGGGAAAGTACTTCCTTGACTTCACGATGGTGCGTACCGGCGGGGTCGTCTTCACCGACGAACAGGTGCCGCCGGCCCGGATCGTGCTGGTGGTCGTGGACATCCCGCCGGTGCTGCAGGAGCTCTACCCACCGAACGGGTACCAGGCACCGACGCTGAATCCACAGTTGTGGGCGCGGGCTGTGGACATCGACGCGCCGCCGGCCAGCACGCTGCGCTTCGCGTTCCAGATCTGTGAGCTCACCACGGCCGGTGCGCGGGTCAACTGTGCCAGCTCGGGGGACCAGGTCAGCCAGGCGTGGAC
>DASRRF010000031.1:0-5850 GCA_035695905.1 Micromonosporaceae bacterium
GACGCCGAGCGAGGACCGGCCGGTCCTGCCGTCGCGCAACCACGCCGTGGTACTGGTCAGCAAGCTGCACCAGCCGACCCTGCGGGCGCTCGCGTACGCCCAGGCGACCCGGCCGGACACGTTGACCGCGCTGACGGTCAACGTCGACGACAAGGACACCCGGGCACTGCAGGACGAGTGGGAACGGCGCGGGATCCGGGTGCCGCTGACCGTGGTCGACTCGCCGTACCGGGAGATCACCCGGCCGATCATCGACTACGTCAAGTCGGCGCGGCGCGAGTCGCCCCGCGACGTCGTCACGGTGTTCATCCCCGAATACGTCGTCGGCAAGTGGTGGGAGCACCTGCTGCACAACCAGAGTGCGCTCCGGTTGAAGGGTCGTTTGCTTTTCGAGCCGGGCGTCATGGTGACCAGCGTGCCGTGGCAGCTGTCCTCCACGGAGACCAAAGACCTGGCCCGGTTCGACCGGGACATGGCCAGGGGACCGGCCCGCGGCCCGCGGGGTCGCGCCGAGGGCGGCCCCCCGGAGTCGGCGACCCCGCGGTGAACGACGACCTCCTCGGCGCGCGGCTGGAGTTGACCGTCGGCGCGCCGGCGCACGGTGGACACTGTGTATCCAGAGTGGACGGTCAGGTGGTGTTCGTCCGGCACGCGCTGCCGGGGGAGCGGGTTGTCGCCGTGGTCACCGAGGACCGTACGTCGTACCTGCGCGCGGACGCGGTCGAGGTACTGGAGGCTTCGCCGGACCGGGTTCCACCGCCGTGCCCGTACGCCGGGCCGGACCGGTGCGGCGGATGCGACCTGCAGCACGCCTCGGCCGGCGCCCAGCTGGCGTGGAAGGCCGCGGTGGTACGCGAGCAGCTGGCCCGGTTGGCCGGCCTGCCGGACTTCCCGGTCCGCGTCGACGCGCTGCCCGGCGGGCTGCTGGGTTGGCGGTCCCGGGTCCGCTACGCGGTGTCCGCGGCGGACCGGGCCGGCCTGCTGAAGCACCGGTCGCACGAGGTCGTACCGATCGACCGGTGTCGTATCGCGCACCCGGCGATCCAGGCGCTGGACGTCACCGCCCGGTTGTGGTCTGCGGTCTCCTCGGTCGAGGTGGTCGCGTCCAGCGCGGGCGACGTGACGGTACTCGCCGGCGATGTGGTATCCGGTCCGGCGGTGGTACGCGAACGAGCGGTGGGTCGCGAGTGGACACTGGATGCCGCCGGGTTCTGGCAGGTGCATCCGGGCGCTGCGGACGCGCTCGCCGGCGCGGTGCTGTCGTTGCTGGATCCCGCTGCCGGGGAGAACGCCTGGGACCTGTACGGCGGAGCCGGGCTGTTCGCCGCGGTGCTCGCGGAGCGGGTTGGTCCACAGGGGACAGTCACGGTGGTGGAGTCCGACCCGCACAACGTCGCCGCCGCGCGGCGCAACCTCGCCGACCTCGAGGCGGTGCGGGTGGTGCCGGGTCGGGTGGAGCGCGCGATCCGGCGGCTGCCCGTACCCGATGTGGTGGTTCTGGATCCGCCGCGGACCGGAGCCGGCGCAACGGTGGTCCGGGACCTGGTGGCCGCCGCACCGCGGGCCATCGCGTATGTCGCCTGCGACCCGGCCGCGTTCGCCCGCGACGTAGGCACGTTCGGCACGCTCGGCTGGCGGCTGGCGCGGCTACGCGGTTACGACCTCTTCCCGATGACCCACCACATCGAGCTCGTCGGGCTGCTGGTGCCGGACACCGGTTGACCCGGCGGTTGCCAGATGATCCGCGTTCGTCGATGATTCGGACATGTTGCCCGGGTGGCTCACTAGTTCGGACCTGTTCGTCGCACTCGTCATCGTTGTCGCGATCGTCGTGGTGGTGCGTACGACGAGCTGGACGTACTTCCGCATCCGGTACCGCGACGGCCTTCCACTGGTCCTGCAACCCTTTCGGGAGGGGTACCCGGACGGCTCGGCCGTGGAGACCGACCTCGTCGCCGAGCTGGCCGCCTACATCGGCGCGGACCTGAGCGGGGCGCTGGCCCCTGGCGCGCTGGCCCGGGCCACCCCACCCACCCCGACCGAGGAGCAGCTGTCGTCCTCGACCGGTTTCGTGGCAACCATCGCCGCGTTCGCCGTGGCCCGCCGGCCCGGCCTGCACGTGCAGCTGACCCGCATCGACCGGGCGACCGAGGACGACGCGGAGTGGCGGATCACGGTCACCATCATTAAGCAACCCTCCGGCCTGATCGTCGCATCGCACACCGTCGAGGCGCCGCGTTCGGACATCGTGGCCCACCTCGGCAGCCTCTGCGTCCACCAGGTACACAGTCAGGTTGCTTTCGGCCGCGAGACGCCGCGGTGGGAACGGTGGCACTCGGCCGACGGCTACCGCCTCTACCGCGAGGGCCTCACCCTGCGTACCGAGGGTTTGCAGATCCAGACCGACGCGTTCGGCCTGCAGGCCGAGGCGCACCAGCTGCGCCGCGAGGCCGAACGGGTACGCATGGAGTCCACTGTGGAGCGCCGGCGGGCCGACCAGCTGGCTCGCCGGGCGGCCAAGCTCGACGCCGCGGTGAATGACGCCCGCGACCGGTGGACCGATCTGCTCGAACAGGCGGCGGACCGGTTCCGCAGCGCGTCGGTCGCCGATCCGGCGAACCTGCTGCCGCTGCTGGCCCGGGCGGCACTCACCGAGATTCTCGGCGACCGGCAGACCTCGCAACGGCTCTACGAGATCGCCCGCAGCCTGTGGCCGGAGCAGATCGAGTCGACCTACCGGCTGCTCACGTACGACCTGTGGCGTACCACCGACGTGGGTCCGTCCACATTGACCAACCGGCAGGCCGTGCAGGACGTACGGCGGCTGCTGCGCCCGTGGCGGATTGCCTGGCTATGGGCGCGCAGCTGGCTGCCGCGGTGGTGGGCGCCGGGCGAGCGGCGGTACTGGGCATCCTGGATCCGGCCCGGCAACCCCCGTACGCCGCGCCTCACCCTGCGCTCCAAACGACGGGACCTGCTGGTGGCCACGCACGTGGCGCTGCTGACCGTGCGCCTGCGCTCGTTGATTTCCGCGGGTCCCATCTTTGCCGGGATGTCCGCCGACACCGTCGAATCGCAGCGCCGCGAGGTCCGGGCGCTCTTCGAACGGATCGACCGGCTGCTGTCCCGAGGACGCTGGCGGTGGAGACTGCGCCGGCGAAGCTCGGTCGACCGGCTGCTGACGGTGGCGCGCCCGCGAGCCGCCAACGTTACCCTTACCCGGCAGCGGCGCAGCCGCATCGCGACGCGCGGTTGGCTTGCCCAATACAACGCCGCGGCCTTCTACTCGACCGCCTTGCTGCTGCCCGTCCCACTGCGCCCGCCGTTGCGGGTACCGCGGGCCAGTAGCTGGACCGACGATACCTGGCAGCGCAGCTGCGCGCTGGCGGCGGTCAGCCACCTGGCACACGTGTTGCGCGACCCGTACAGCCAGCTCGACCCGAGCTGGTTGCGCAACGATCCGGACCTGGAACCGCTGGCCCTCGCGCTGATGGGGATCGGCATCGACGGGCCACCGTTCGCGTCGTGGGCCATCTACGCCGGGCTGGTGGGGCGGCTGCCCGCTCCGGCCCGTACCGCGGTGGCCGGAGCGGCGGACCCGGCCCGGGACGACGGCGCGGAACCGGCGGTGGTCGCGATGGGCGGCGCCTTCGCCGAGCTGCTGCGCCGGGTCCGGCGCCGGCGCCGGCCACGCTGACGGCGGCCGGTGCTCACCTGCGAAGCTCCACAGTGGATGGTTCTGCTGGTTGACACCCGCATGTCCCCGGGCTTCGCCCGGTGACGACGGCAACCGCGTTTCGGCCGGCGGTTATTTCTCCCTCAGCCCGACCGCCTTGAAGAAGGTGTAGCAGAACGTCCCGTCCCCGTCCGCCGCGCGGTACAGGTCCTCGATCCCGGCCGCCCAGCTCGCCTCATCCATCAACCCCTGGCCGACGGCCTGCGCGCCGACGCCTTCGACCATCGCGGTGAACGTCTTGCGGGTGAACCCGTCGACCAGTGTGGGTTTGCTGGCATCGGCGTAGACCATGCGTGGAGACACCCGGACATCGCGGTAGCCGGCGCGTACCAGCAGCGGGTACAACCGGCGCCCGATCAACGAATCGCCGCCGGCGTCCCGTTGCATCTCGACCAGGCACTGGATGGCGCGGCGGGCCTGGGCGCTGTCCGGATGGAAGTACGCCGAGCCGTGATCGCCCTCGATGACGGTGATCGAGCCGCCGGGCTTGAGAACCCGCATCAACGCCTGTAACGCAGCGGCCGGGTCCGGCAGATGCTCCAGCACGAAACACACGAACACGTGGTCGAAGTGCGCCGTTGCGAACGGCAGGTGGAAGATGTCGGCCCGGTGGAACGCCACGTTGGTGAAGCCGGCATCGCCAACCTGCCGCCGCGCCTGAGCCAGCGAGTCCGCTGAGATGTCGATGGACGTGAACACCGCCCCGGGGCTGTTTCCGGCCAGGATCACGGTCTGCGCACCCACCCCGCAGCCCGCTTCGAGCACCAGGCTGCCCGGGGGATAGCGGGTGTCACCGTGCAGCAACTCGGTCAGCGTGCTGGCTTGGTCGGTGAGCCGGGCACTCTCCTGTGTGGAGTATCCGTGTACGTAGCTCACCACGACTCCCCGGTGATGCGTTCGTACGCCTCGATGTAGCGCGACCGGGTGGCGGCGACCACCTCCTCCGGAAGCTCCGGCGCGGGCGGGCGGCGATCCCAGCCGGTGCCGGCCGCCCAGTCGCGGACGTACTGCTTGTCGAACGCGTACTGCGGCCGGCCCGGGTGCCAATCGGCGGTGGGCCAGAATCTCGACGAGTCCGATGTCAACAGCTCATCGCCGAGGGTGAGTGTCCCGTCGGCGCGCCGGCCGAACTCGAGTTTCGTGTCGGCGATGATGATGCCTCGTTCGGCTGCGAGGGCGGCACCCCGCCGGTAAATCTCCAGTGTGATGTCCCGCAGCCGCCCGGCGAGGTCGGCGCCGAAGTCGTCGACCACTTCGGCGAACGTGATGAACTCGTCGTGTATGCCGTCGCCCGGTGCGGCCTTCGTGGTCGGCGTGAAGATAGGTTCCGGCAACCGGGAACCCTCCACCAGCCCGGCCGCAAGCTGTTGCCCCGAGACGGCGCCGTCGCGTTCGTACTCGCGCAGGCCGAGCCCGGCCAGGTAGCCGCGCGCGATGCACTCCACCGCGAGCATGTCGAGGCGGCGGCAGCGGATCGCGCGGCCCGCCCACTGCACGGGTACGTCGGTTCCGGAGATGACGTGGTTGGGTACGACGTCGGCCAGTTGCTCGAACCACCACAACGACAACTGCGTCAGCAGCTTGCCCTTGTCGGGAATCGGCGTCGGCAATACGACATCGTAAACCGACACCCGATCGGAGGCGACCAGCAGGATGTCGTCGCCGTCGGCGTACACATCCCGGACCTTGCCCGAATGCACCAGCTCCACGGCATCCGATGCTATCCGTTGCCGAGAAACCCCTCGCAGGCGGTGATCTGGCGATCGCCTTTCGCCTTGGCCACCGGATCGTCGTGCGGCCACCGGTCGCGCCAGGCGCGCAACCGCCGGCACAGCGAAATTGCCTCCTCGCCGGTGACCCGCTTGGCGTACACCAGGCTGAGGATCCGGCCGATGTAGTCGTGCGGGACGAAGTTCGGCGGCAGCTGGGCGCCGAGCGCCTCCGGCCGTACCACCCAGCGGGCCAACGCGTCGTCGGCCCGGAAGCCGTTGCTGCCGGTGGAGCAGAGTCGGGCGAGGTTGATGAGTACGGAGTCGGTCTGCGACGAGTCGTTGCGTGCCGCGCTGGTACCGCGTTCGAGCGCGTCGAGCAGTCCTTCAACCGCGAGCAGGAAC